>NZ_JAOEDV010000013.1:0-89053 GCF_029837545.1 Stenotrophomonas sp. GD04024
CGACTATCGAAACATGCGGTGCCGGGCAGTGCCCGGCCCATCCTTCAGTTGTCCAGCTCCAGCACCATCCGCACCAGGCCTTCGGCGCCGGTCGGGTGCGGCACCGGCTTGAAGCCCAGCGAGGCGGCCAGCTGCTTCATGGGCTCGTTCTCGGCGGCCACGTCGCCGTACAGGCGGTCCAGGTACTTGCCGCGGCCCCACTTCACCAGCTTGCGCATCAGCTGCCGGCCCAGGCCCTGGCCGATCAGGAAGCGGCTGATCAGGATCGCGTACTCGGCTTCACGGGTACCGGGGATGATCGAGGCCCGGGCGACCGCGCCGACCACCGCTTCGCCAGCGGGCAGGGATTCGGCTGCGACCAGGGTGATCTCGGTCTTGGGATTGGGGTGGGTCAGGCGCTGGGTGGTTTCCGGCGACAGCTCGGTCACCGCCTGCAGGAAACGATCACGGATTTCTTCCGGCCCGAACAGGCTGAACGCTGCTTGCAGCGGCGCGCCATCTTCCGGGCGGATGGGGCGGATCAGCAGCTCGTGGCCGCTGGGAGCCTTGAAGATCTCATGCCAGGGCGGCATGCGGTTGCGAGTGGCCATACCGGGTGATTCCTTGGTGGTCCATCGATTGTGGCATCACCGGGGCTGCATTCCGTGAACGAAAGGCTCACGGCGGTACAGCCTCGTGAAGGCCGTTATTCGGGGGCTTTGAGCCAATCCAGGCGGGTGCTGGCACCGGGTTCGCCCAGGTGCTGGCGCAGCGCCGGCAGGGCTGGGCCGACCACCCGATCGAACTGCCAGGGCGGGTTGAGCAGCAGCATGCCACTGCCGTTGAGGCGCAGCGGCGAGTCGTCCGGGCGCACCAGGAACTCGATCGTCATCGCCGATTTCACCGGCAGCGCACTGGCCTTGCGCAGGAAGTGCAGGATGGTGCGGCGCTGCTTGATCGGGAACCACACCGCGCAGGTCGCCTGCGGCCAGCGTGCCAGGGTCTCGGCCAGGGCGGCCAGGATGTTCTGGTACTCGGCGTCCTGGGCCTCGTAGGGCGGGTCGATCAGCACCAGGCCGCGGCCGATCTTGCTGCCGTTGAACTTCGGCGGCAGCAGCGAGCGCAGCAGCGCGTAGCCATCGCCCGGACGCACATCGACGCGGCTGTCGTGGGCGAACAGGGCCTTCAGCGTGGCGGTTTCGGGTTCCTGCAGCTCACACACCGCCATGCGGTCCTGCGCGCGCATGGCCTGTGCGCTCAGCAGCGGCGAGCCCGGGTAGTTGGTCAGCGCGCCGACCGGGTTGTCGGCCTGCACGGCCTTCAGGTAGCGCTCGACCACCTCCGGCAGCTTGGGCTGGGCCATCAGCCGCATGATTCCGGACTCGGCCTCCAGGGTCTTGCGGCTCTCTTCACTGGCCAGCAGGTAGCGGCCGGCACCGCCGTGGGTGTCGAGCACGAAGAACGGGCTGTCCTTGCGCTTGAAGCTGTCGATCAGGGCCAGCTGCACGATGTGCTTGAGCACATCGGCGTGGTTGCCGGCATGGAAGGCGTGGCGATAGTTCATGGGCGGCAGTGTACGGGGCGACGGCCGCAGCGGCTATGCTGCGCGCCATGACAGTTCCTGTTGCCCATGTCCTGGTGGTCGAGGACGAAGCCGCCATCGCCGAAACCGTGCTCTATGCGCTGCGCAGCGAAGGCTATGCCGCCAGCCACTGCCTGCTCGGCGGCGAGGCCCTGCAGCGGCTGCAGGCCGGCGGCATCGATCTGCTGGTGCTGGACGTGGGCCTGCCGGATCTTGGGGGCTTCGAGGTGTGCCGGCGGCTGCGCGCACAGCCGGGCCCGGCTGCGCAGCTGCCAGTGATCTTCCTCACCGCCCGCAATGATGAGGTCGACCGCGTGCTCGGCCTGGAGCTGGGTGCCGACGATTACATGACCAAGCCGTTCTCGCCGCGCGAGCTGGTGGCGCGGGTGCGTGCTCGCCTGCGCCGTGCTGCACCGCTGGCGGCAGCGGGCAGCGCCGACGCGGGCTGGCAGCAGCACGGCGCCTTCGCCATCGACCGCGACGGCCGCCGCATCCGCTTCCGGGACCAGGCGCTGGACCTGACCCGCTACGAATACGCGCTGCTGGAGGCATTGCTGCAACGCCCGGGCGCCATCCTCAGCCGTGCACAGCTGATGGATCGCGGCTGGGACAGCAGCGCCGACAGCGCCGACCGTACCGTGGACACCCATGTAAAGACGCTGCGCGCCAAGCTGCGTGCGGCCGGTGCCAGTGATGATCCGATCCGCACCCACCGTGGCCTCGGCTACGCGCTGGAGGTCTAGCCGATGCGCCTGGTGCTGAAGCTGTTCCTAGGCTTCTTCCTGATCACCGGCATCGCCGCGTTCTTCGTGATGCGGGTGTTCGTCAATGAAGTGAAACCGGGTGTGCGCCAGGCGATGGAGTCGACCCTGGTCGATGCGGCCAACGTACTGGCCGAGATGGCCGCCGCCGACGTCAAGGACGGCACCATCCGCAGCGGCGGCTTCACCCGCAACCTGGCCAAGGCGCGACAGCGCGACCTGAAGGCGATGGTCTGGCGCTTCCCGAAGCGCTCGCTGGATTACCGGGTGACCATCACCGATGCCCGGGGCATCGTCATCTACGACTCGCTGGGCCGCGACCTGGGCCGCGACAACTCGCGCTGGAACGATGTCTACCGCACCCTGCGCGGCGAGTATGGCGCCCGTTCCAGCCCGGAGGTACCGGGCGAGGAAGGCGATACCGTGATGCACGTGGCGGCGCCGGTGTATGACCCGGCCGATGGGCGCACGCTGATCGGCGTGCTCAGCCTGGCCCAGCCCAACCGCAGCATCGATCCGTTCATCGCCGCCAGCCAGCGCGCCATCATCGAGCGCGGGGCCTGGCTGATCGGGCTGTCGGCGCTGGTCGGCGTGCTGGTGACGATGTGGCTGACCACCGGCCTGGGCCAGCTCAGCCGCTATGCCCGCGCGGTCACCGCCGGCGAACCGGTACCGCCGCCGCGCCGACGCCGCGACGAGATCGGCGATCTCGGCCAGGCGCTGGAAACCATGCGCCGCAAGCTGGAAGGCAAGGCCTACGTCGAACAGTACGTGCAGTCACTGACGCACGAGATGAAGAGCCCGCTGGCGGCGATCCGCGGTGCCGCCGAGCTGCTGCAGGAGCCGCTACCCGAGGCCGACCGCGTGCATTTCGCGCGCAGCATCGTCGACCAGCAGGAACGGCTGACCGAGACCATCGACAAGCTGCTGGCGCTGGCCGAAGTGGAGCAGCATGGCTGGCTGCAGACCCGCGACCCGATCGCGTTGCCGGTGCTGCTGGCCGAGGCGGCGGCTGCGGCGCAGGTGCGCGCGCAGGCGGCGGGCGTACAGGTGCGCATCGGCAGCGCGCCCGACCTGTCCGTGCAGGGCGATGCCTACCTGCTGCGGCAGGCGCTGCACAACCTGATCGACAATGCCATCGCATTCTCACCAGCCGGTGCGGAGATCGCGTTGCAGGCCGAGGTGGACGGGCAGGGCGTGCGCCTGCAGGTGGCCGACCGGGGGGCGGGCATTCCGGACTATGCGCGCGATCGGGTATTCGAGCGCTTCTATTCGCTGGCGCGCCCCGCTAGTGGACGGCGCAGTTCCGGCCTGGGCCTGCCATTCGTGCAGGAGGTCGCGCGCCTGCATGACGGCCGTGCCAGCGTCGAGGCCCGTGACGGCGGCGGCACCGTGGCCAGCCTGTGGTTGCCGTTGAGCGTGCCGGGCCAACGCCCGCGCCGCTGACTTCACACCCGCTTCAAATTCGCCACAAACCCTGCTCACCGCAGCGGTCCATCCTGCACCCCTCTCCAACGAGGATGGACCATGAAATCCCTGAAAATGCTGCTGCGGTTCGCCATTGTCGGCGGGCTGATCCTGCTGCTGCTGGTTCCACTGATGATGATCCGAGGGGTCATTACCGAGCGCAGCGCATACCGCGACGAGGCGTTCTCGCGGGTTGCCGACAGCCGCGCCGGGGTCCAACGCCTGGTCGGGCCGGTGCGGGTGGTGCCGTGGGTCGAGCGCCAGCAGGTCGAGGTGGTCGACGCCAAGGGCAACAAGAAGACCGAGGTGCAGGTCAGCGAAGGCCACTGGCTGCAGATGCCGGCCACGCTGGAAGTGGGCGGTGAGATGCTGCCGAGCCAGCGCGAGGTCGGCCTGTTCAAGGTGCCGGTGTACAGCTGGAACGGCCAGCTGAAGGCAACGTTCGCCGTCGACGACTACCCGGTGAAGGCAGGCCGCAGCTACGGACAGCCGTATGTGGCGCTGGGCGTCTCCGACGTGCGCGGGCTGGTCGGTACGCCCAACCTGCGCGTGGACGGAAAGCAGCTGCGGCTGCTGCCAGGCGTCGAAGCGGCCAGTGAAGTCGGTCGCGGCCTGCATGCTCCCGTGGCCGGGTTCGCCAGCGACCAGGGCGGCAGCCTGGCCGCCAGTACCGTCGAACTGGAACTGCGCCTGGACGGCAGCCGCATGTTGTCGGTGGTGCCGGTGGGCGATGACACCCGCATCGCGCTGCGTTCGAGCTGGCCGCATCCGTCGTTCAGTGGTGCATTCCTTCCCAACGAGCGACGCGTCAATGCGCAGGGCTTCGATGCACGCTGGGCGGTGTCCTCGCTGGCGTCCGACGCGCAGCGCCAGCTGCGCAGCGACGGCGCGATCGATTCGCAGGCGGTGACCGTGTCGCTGGTCGATCCGGTCGATACCTATACCCAGGCCGACCGCGCTTCCAAGTACGGCGTGCTGTTCGTGCTGCTCACCTTCGTCGGCTTCATCCTGTTCGAACTGATCAAGTCGCTGCGCATCCATCCGCTGCAGTACCTGATGGTGGGCCTGGCGCTGGCGATCTTCTTCCTGCTGCTGATCAGCCTGTCCGAGCACATCGCGTTCTGGAAGGCCTACCTGGTCTCGGCCGTGGCCTGTATCGGGCTGCAGGCGGTGTACCTGGCCAACGTGCTGGGCCACTGGAAGCGTGGCCTCGGCTTTGCCGCGCTGCTGACCGTGTTGTACGGCGCGCTGTATGGGCTGCTGGTGTCGGAGAACAACGCGCTGCTGATGGGCTCGCTGCTGCTGTTCGTGATCCTGGCGCTGGCGATGTGGGTGACCCGCCGGGTCGACTGGTACGCGCTTGGCGCGGAACTGAAGTAAGGAGGACGCCATGGGCTGGCGCCACGGATTGCGGCAACGGGCACGGCAGGGCATTCCGGCCCTGCTGGAAGTGGATGCACTGCTGCAGGCACATGGTGTGCTGGCGGCCCTGCCGGGGGCACGGATCGCCCCCGGCCTGGTCCGCTTCCAGCTGGCCGCGGTCACCTGCGAGGGATTGCAGGGCCAGGGATTGGACTGGTTGCAGGGTGCGCGGCAGGGACGCGGCGCGCTGGCGGGCAGGGTGCCACGCTACCGGCCATGGAAGGCCGGAGCGGAGGCGCTGGCCGAGATCGGCATCGGCGGCCTGCCGGAGGACTGGCCGGCACATGCGGCGGTGTACGGCTGCAGCAGCATCGACCGGCGGCACTGGTTGTTGCTGCTGCCGGCGCGGGGGCAGCTGTGGCTGGGCTGGAGTGGATGATTCGGCTGTTCATCCACGCATGGCGTGGATCTACGGGCGGGAACCCAGCCCTTTGGTGGGTGCGAACCAACCACTCTCCTGTGGGTGCGAACCAACCACTCTCCTGTGGGTGCGAACCTTGGTTCGCACGCTTCCGCACCGCCCATGACCGATGGGACGGTATCGCCGCGCCCCTGCTGGCTAGACTCGACGGGTTGATGATCGAGCCGAAGGGCAGGGGTGCGGCGTGTTGAAGTGGAGCGGGCTGAAGTGGGGCGTGCTGGCGGTAGCGCTGGCGATGGGTGGCAATGCAGGGGCGCAGCAGCGCGAGACGGTGGACCTGGACATGGTCAGCCGCATCCGCCAGGAGGCCTTCCATCGTTCGCAGGTGATGGACACCTTCAGCTACCTCACCGAGCGCATCGGCCCGCGCCTGACCAATTCCCCGGCGATGGGCCGCGCCAACGCCTGGACCCGTGGCAAGTTCAACGAATGGAAGCTGGACAACGTGCACGACGAAGCCTTCGATGATTTCGGCCGTGGCTGGGAGTTCACCTCGGCCAGCGTGGAAATGCTGGGCGACCGCATCCAACCGCTGCATGCGCTGCCCAAGGCCTGGACGCCGGGTACGAACGGCCCGGTGGAAGGCGAACTGGTGCAGGTCGAGATCAAGAAGCCCGAAGACATCGAGAAGTACCGCGGCAAGCTGCGCGGCAGGATCCTGTTGCTGGGCGAAGCACGCGAGTACAAGCGCGGCACCGAGGCAGATTCGCATCGCCACGACGCCACCTCGCTGGAAGGCCTGCAGGAATTCACCCTGCCCAAGGACCAGGACGCCACCGCCGAGCGCGCCAAGCGGGTCAAGGAATACCAGGAGCGCCAGGCGCTGGCGAGCAAGGTCAATGCGTTCTTCGTCGAAGAAGGCGCGCTGGCCTCGATCAGCATCAGCAGCTGGGACAACGGCATCATCCGTGTTGCCGGAGGTGGTTCGCGCAAGGCCGGTGAATCGGTGGGCATCCCCGAGCTGGCGATGATCAGCGAACACTTCAACCCGCTGGTGCGCGCGCTGAAGGCCAAGCAGACCGTGCGCCTGCGCGTGGACGTGGCCGCGCGTTTCACTGACGAAGCCGACCAGCCCGGTTACAACACGCTGGCCGAGATCCGCGGCAGCAGCAAGCCCGATGAGGTGGTGATGATCGGCGCGCATATGGATTCGTGGCACAGCGGCACCGGCGCGGCCGACAATGCTGCCGGCGTGGCGGTGATGATGGAGGCCATGCGTATCCTCAAGGCCACCGGTGCCAAGCCGAAGCGGACCATCCGCGTGGCGCTGTGGAGTGGCGAGGAGCAGGGCCTGATCGGCTCGCAGGCCTATGTCGCCAGGCACTTCGGCCAGTTCCCGGAACCCACCGACCCCGCGCAGAAAGCGCTGCCGGCCTCGCTGCGCGAGCCGACCGGTGCGCTGCGCAAGACGCGCGACTACAGCAAGTTCCAGGTCTACTTCAACATGGACAACGGTTCGGGCCGCTTCCGTGGCATCTACGCGCAGGAGAATCTGGCGGCGATGCCGATCTTCGAAGCCTGGCTGGCCCCGTTCCATGACGTGGGCGCCACCACCGTGGCCACCCGCAACACCGGCAGCACCGACCACATCAGCTTCGACCGCATCGGCCTGCCGGGCTTCCAGTTCATCCAGGACCGTCTGGACTACTTCAGCAACGTCCACCACAGCCACCTGGACACCTGGGACCACGCCGAGCCGGAAGACCTGAAGCAGGCCGCGGCCATCGTCGCCTCGTTCGCCTACAACGCCGCCATGCGCGAGCAGCCGTTCCCGCGCAAGGCTGAACCGCAGCCCTGAAAACCCGGGCGGGAGGGGCTGGACGCGTCCGCCTCTCCTTGCCTATCCGGGGCTGGTGGTAAAATCGGGGGATTCCCGTTCCTCGAGTCCTCCATGACCTGCCGCACCCGCTTCGCCCCCAGCCCCACCGGTTACCTGCACATCGGCGGTGCCCGCACCGCGCTGTACTGCTGGCTGGAGGCCCGCCACCGCGGCGGCGAGTTCGTGCTGCGCATCGAGGACACCGACCGTGAACGCAGCACCCAGGGTGCGATCGACGCCATCCTGGAGGCGATGGAGTGGCTGGGCCTGGATTACGACGAGGGCCCGATCTACCAGACCGAGCGCGTCGCCCGTTACCAGGAAGTGGCCGAGCAGCTGATCGCCAACGGCAAGGCGTACTACGCCTACGAAACCCGCGAAGAGCTGGACGCGATGCGCGAAGCCGCCATGGCCAGGCAGGAAAAGCCGCGCTACAGCGGCGCCGCGCGCGAGCTGGGCCTGCCGTACAAGGACGACCCGAACCGCGTCATCCGCTTCAAGAACCCGCTGGAAGGCACGGTGGTGTTCGACGACCTGATCAAGGGCCGCATCGAGATCGCCAACAGCGAGCTGGATGACATGGTCATCTTCCGCCCGGACGGCTACCCCACCTACAACTTCGCAGTGGTGGTGGACGACTGGGACATGGGCATCACCGAGGTCATCCGCGGCGACGACCACATCAACAACACCCCGCGCCAGATCAACCTGTACGAAGGCATCGGTGCGCCGGTGCCGAAGTTCGGCCACATGCCGATGATCCTGGACGAGCAGGGCGCCAAGCTGTCCAAGCGCACCGGCGCGGCCGACGTGATGCAGTACAAGGACGCCGGCTACCTGCCCGACGCGCTGCTGAGCTACCTGGCCCGCCTGGGCTGGTCGCACGGTGACCAGGAGCTGTTCAGCCGCCAGGAACTGATCGAGCTGTTCGACGTGAAGGACTGCAATTCCAAGGCCTCGCGCCTGGACATGGCCAAGCTGGGTTGGGTCAACCAGCACTTCCTGAAGACCGAGGATGTGGCTGCCATCGTGCCGCACCTGGTCTACCAGCTGCAGAAGCTGGGCCTGGACGTGGCCGCCGGCCCCGCCCCGGAGGACGTGGTGATCGCGCTGCGTGAACGCGTGCAGACCCTGAAGGAAATGGCCGAGAAGGCCGTGGTCTGGTACCAGCCGCTGGCCGAGTACGACGAAGCGGCGGTGGCCAAGCACTTCAAGGCCGGTGCCGAGGTGGCGCTGGGCAAGGCCCGCGAGCTGCTGGCGGCGCTGCCGGAGTGGACCGCCGAGTCAGTGGGCGTGGCCCTGCACGACGTGGCCGCCGCGCTGGACATCGGCATGGGCAAGGTCGCCCAGCCGCTGCGCGTGGCCATCACCGGCACCCAGGTCAGTCCTGACATTTCCCATACCGTGTACCTGGCCGGCCGCGAACAGGCCTTGAAACGCATTGATGTGGCCATCACCAAGGTAGCAACGGCCTGAGGCATCCTTGCCAGGCCCGAACCGGAGAACACGCATGCCCGCCAAGACCGCCACTGCCTGTACCGCCCCGCACCACCACGTCCACGACGCATCGGATTTCGTGGCGGTGGTCGAGCGTGTCTCGCGCGAACGCGGGCTGCGCCTGACCCCGATCCGCGCCAACGTACTGAAGCTGATCGCCGAGGCCGGCAAGCCGGTCAAGGCCTACGAGTTGCTGGAATGGGTGCGCAACGGCAAGGGCGTGGGCGCCGATGCCCCGCCCACCGTGTACCGCGCGCTGGACTTCCTGATGGCCAACGGCTTCGTGCACAAGCTGGAATCGGTGAATGCCTTCGTGGCCTGCCATCATCCCAGCAGCGCGGCGCATTCAGTGCCGTTCCTGATCTGCAACAGCTGCCACAGCGCGGTGGAACTGGAAGACCGCGAGATCGTCACCCAGCTGGAAAAGCGCGCCAAGGAGCTGGGCTTCCAGCCGCAGGCACAGACCCTGGAAGTGCACGGGCTCTGCGCGCGCTGCGCCGGGTAACGCAACGGTAGTGCCGGCCGCTGGCCGGCATGGGAGCGGGGTCGGATCCATTTGCCATTGGCAAAGGGATCTGACCGCGTTTCATATCGGCACAACCGGGCCTGCACCCTAGTCCATCGGCTTGGTCGCGGTATCCACCCGCACGATCACCGACATGCCCGGCCGCAGCTGTGCTGCCAGCTTCTGCTCACCGTCGATCCTGATGCGCACCGGCAGCCGCTGCACCACCTTGGTGAAGTTGCCGCTGGCGTTGTCCGGGCGCAGCACGCTGAACTCGGACCCGGTGGCGGGCGCGATCTCCTCCACGCGGCCGCTCAGCACCTGGCCGTGGAAGGCGTCCACCGAGAACGAGGCGGGCTGGCCGATCGCCATCTGCCAGGTCTGGCCTTCCTTGTAGTTGGCGACCACCCACAGCGTGTCAGGCACCAGGAACAGCAGCTGCGAACCGGCGGCCACGTACTGGCCCACGCGCACGCTGGCCTCGCTGATCTGGCCGTCGCGCGGTGCGTGGATCACCGTATTGGCCAGGTCGATGCGGGCCAGTTCCAGTTGTGCCTGCGCGCTCTCCACCTGTGCTTCCAGGCTCTTGCGTGCCACCCGGGTCGATACCAGCGTTTCCTCGGCGATGCGGATCTGCGCCTGCGACTGCTGCACGCTGGCCTGCGCCGAGGCCTGGCTGGTGCGGAATTTGTCGCGATCGTTGATCGACACCAGCTGCTGTGCGGCCAGCTCCTCGTAGCGGCGGGCCTCGTTGCGCGAGCGCTGCAGTTCGGCCTGGCCCGCCGACAGCGTGGCGTGTGCGGAGGCGATCTGCGCACGGTTCTGCGCCTGCGACTGGTCCGAATTGGCCAGTGCCGCGCGTGCGCTGTCCAGCGTCGCCTGTGCCTGGGCGACACGTTGAGCATAGATGCGGTCATCGATGCGCAACAGGGGTTCGCCCTTCTTTACATGCTGGAAGTCCTTGACCAGCACCTCGGTCACGTAGCCGTTCACCTGCGGCGCCATCACCGTGATCTGCCCGCGCACATACGCGTTGTCGGTCACCATCACGCTGCTGGTGAAGGGCCACAGGTGCCAGGCACGCAGGATCAGTGCGATCCCCAGCAACGCCACCACCACCATCACCACCACGCTGCGCGCGCTGGGCTTGAGGTATTTCGGCGCGGCCGCCGGCGCCGCGGGTGTGGGCGCAGGCGCCGCATCGGTCGGTGGCGGCGGGGTGACGTTGTCGGCGTCGATGTCGTCGGGGCGGGGCGGGACGGGGGGCATGGCGATCAACTCAACGGGGCGCGACCGGCGTGGCCGCAGCAGGGGACGTGGGGTGGCGCTTGCGCCATTGCTTGAGCACGGCGGTACGCAGCGACAGCAGCAGCAACCAGCACAGGAAGCCGATGGCCAGCCAGCCGCTCAGGGTGAACACATCATTGAAGCCGCGCACATTGGCTTCGCGGCGTGTGATCTGCGCCAGCTGCGCGCTGCCCTGCGCGCTGCGCAGCACCGGATCGGTGATCTGTGCGCTGTACAGCTGCTGCTGCAGGCGCAGGCGCTGCGCGACCACCGGGTCGGCCGGATCGAGCTGGCTGGTCAACGCGCTGGAGTACAGCTGCTCGCGATGCAGCTGGAAGGTGCCGAGTACCGCCGAACCGGCCAGGCCGCCCAGGGTCTGGGTGATCGACAGCGTGACCAGGAAGGTGATCATGTGGTCCACGCCCTGTTTCAGTGCGGCGGAGATGCCGAGCATGATCAGCGGGCCCATGAACATGCCGGCACCGACCGAGGCCAGGAACTGGCTGACGTAGAAGTCGTGCGGCCGGTCCAGGCTGGTGCGGTGCTGGTCGAAGAAGGCGGCGGTGCCCAGCAGCAGGATCGCCATCAGCAGCTGGGCGATCAGCCGCTTCGGACCGAACGTCAGCGACGCCGCCGCGATGCCGGTGATCACGCCGGCCAGGATCACGCCAAACAGTGGGCGCAGCTGGTCCGGGCCCATGCCCAGCGTGCGCATCAGGTTGACCACGCCGTAGGACTGCTCGGTGGTCAGGAAGCGGATCAGGAACGCGCCCGCGATGAAGTGCAGCACCGGCAGGCTGGCCAGCCAGCGCGTCTGCAGCAGCGGGTTGCGGCGGTAGTGTTCGATGATGAAGGCGGTGGTGGAGAGCGCAATGGAGGCTACCAGTGCCCACCCCAGCCACGGCGTATCCAGCCACCAGCGCGTATAGCCCTGTGCCAGCACGATCACCAGCAGCGCAACGGCAGGGGCGAGCAGGGCGAAGGTGAGGAAGTCCATTGGCTCGAAGGCCTTGATCTGGATGCCGGGCGGCAGCTTCAGCACCACCACCGCCGCGAACGCGCACAGGGCGAGGCCGGCTTCGAATGAGTAGAGCTGGTGCCACTGGCCGGTATCGACCAGCCCCGGTGACACAATCCAGGCAATCGGCACCGCCAGCTGCGAAAGGCCCACACCCACCACCAGCAGGTTGCCGGTGAAGCGGCGCGGCAGCGCCTGCAGCATGTACAGCGTGCCCAGTGTTGAACAGGCGGCGCCGGCGAAGCCACTGGCGGCGCGGGTCAGCAGGGTGGTCTCGAAACTGCCGACGAACAGATGCAGCACCGCCAGCGCTGCGTACAGGCCCAGGCCGATCTCGGCGAACAGGCGGATGCCGTACTGCTGGCGGAACTTGAAGGCCAGCAGGTTGGCGGTGACATTGACCATCGCGTAGGCCGCCACCAGCCAGCTGCCCTGGGTCGGCGTCAGCGCCAGCTGGCCCTGCAGGAATGGCAGGTTGGCGGTGACGAGCGCGTTGCCGAGACCGCCGGTGATCGCCACCAGCAGCGATACCAGCGCGTAGGCCACGCGCCGATGGGGCGGATGCCAGGGCATCGACGCCGAACCGGGCATGGTCGGCTTCTCGTGCTCCTCCCAATCCGGAACCGGCTTCAGATACGGCTGGACCATCAGCGCGCCTCGCTGGGTGCTCCCTGCAGACCCCCGCGCAGCAGCTGCAGGGCGCGCCCGGCCAGCTGGGCGCGCTCGTCGCGGGTCTTGCCGCGCAGGGCTGCGCCCAGCATGCCCGAGATCAGTGAAATATCCGTCTTCTCCAGGTCGGCGCGGCACAGGCCGGCGGCCTTGGCACGGGCAATCGGCGCTTCCAGCAGGTCACGCACGGTCTCGCGCGCGGTGCGCATGGCCGGCACGTCCGAATCCACCGCACGCCAGTAATCGGCGAGGGCAGGCGAATCGATGATGCGCTGGGCCATTCCCTCGAACACCTCGAACAGGGCGTCGTCGCGGTCGCCGAGCTGCTCGACCTGGCGCCGGATGCGGTCGACCGTACGCTGCAGCAGCGCCTGGATCAGCGCGGTACGGTCGGGGAAGTTGCGATACAGGGTGGCGCGGCCCACCTGGGCGCGTTCGACCACCAGGTCCAGTGGAGCGGTGACGCCATGTTGGCCGAACACATGATCGGCGGCATCAAGGATGAGGGCACGGCGGGCAGCGGCATCGGCACGTTGGGCGGTCATGGGTTCATTTTCGGACATTAATGTCCGGTTGGCGAGACATTGAGTGACGGGATTGTCCGTTTGTTGTCGTACGCACATCTTTGTGACGCTTGCGTGATGGTGTTGGCGGAAATGAAAACGGGGCCCGAAGGCCCCCGTTGGAGATGCTGTAGATCCACGCCATGCGTGGGTGAGGGAGGTTCAGAGCCCTTTCCATCGGAAAGGGCTCCGACCCCGTTGTGCGCGATCAGAAGAACGCGCGGATGCCGAAAGCGACGCCACGACCCGGCAGCGGCGAGTAGTCGCGCAGCAGCGAGGTATGCGGGCGCACTTCGCGGTTGGTCAGGTTGCTGCCATCCAGGAACACCTCGTAGCTGTTGCTGGCGTTGCGGTCCCAACGGTAGGCCAGGTGCGCATCGACCAGGGTGTAGCCGTTGCTCGGTTCCTCGTTCTGCGCGACGTCCTTCTGGCGGCTGTAACGCACCGCACCGACCGAGGCGCGCCAGCCATCCTTCGACCAGCGCAGGTCGGCGCCGACGCGGGCCGGAGCGATACGCGGCAGGTAGCCGGTATTGGCCAGTTCCACCGAGTAGCTGTGGTTGTGGTCGCCATGCGGCACGGCGATGTCCAGGTTGCGGCTGCCGCTGCCATCCAGCTTGGCCTTCACGTAGTCGCCGAACAGGCGCAGGTCCCAGTCACCGGCGCCACCCTCGAACAGGTGCACCAGTGCTTCGGCCTCGGCACCGCGGAACACCGCGTCCTGCTGGGTCCACGCACGAACCGGCAGGCCCTCGGTGACGCCGGTGTCGGCCAGGTAGATGAAGTCCTTGAACTTGGTCTGGTAGACCGATGCGGAGAAGTCCAGGCGGTCACTGTGGGTGTGGATGCCAAGCTCGATACGCTGGCCGCGCTCGGTCTTCAGGTTGGCATCACCGATTTCCAGCGAACGAGTGGCGATGTGTGCGCCAGCGGCGTACAGCTCTTCATTGGTCGGCGCACGCTCGGAACTGTCCACGCCAATGCGCAGGTCCACCGCGTCGTTGAGCTTCCAGATGCCCGCAGCGGACAGGTTGGTGGCACCAAAGGTGCGGCGACGGTAGTCACCGGTCGGGTCCAGCTTGACCTGGTCGTGGCGACCGCCCAGTTCCAGCTTGAACGGGCCGAACTGCTTTTCCTGCAGCACGAACAGGCCGATGTTCCTGGTGCCGGTATCCGGAACGAAGGCTTCTTCGCCCTTGGCGCCGAAATCACTGTTGCCGAACTGCAGGCCGAAGGCACCGTCCCAGCCACCGATCTGCTGCTGCACCGCTTCCAGGCGCGCTTCGATGCCGCGGTTGGTGAAGCGGGTGGACGGCGTGCCGGCCTCCAGCTCCACGTGCTCGTAGTCGGTGTAGGCCACGCGTGCGTTGATGTTCTTCAGGAACGAGACCGGGTCGTAGATGCCGGCCTTGGTCTCGAAGCGGTTCTGCACCATGTCGATGCGCACGTCATGCTCGTCGCCGCCTTCCTCTTCATCGCCGTGGTCGTGGCCGTGGTCATGGCCATGATCATCACCGTCGGCGTGCACGTGCGCGCCATTGGGAATGCCGTAGTTGGTGCGGTAGGTGCTGGCCGACACACCGAAGTAGCCGCCCTCGCCCAGCCACGTTGCGCCGACGCCACCGGCGCGGGTGCGGATCGAGCTGTTGTCCAGGCGGCCACGGCGCGGTTCTTCGCCCTCGGCCGCATCGTGGTCATGATCGTGGTCGTGGTCGTGGTGATCTTCCAGGCTGTCGATCACCGCGTAACCCGGGATGCGGTAGTCGTCGCCATTGCGCACCAGGCCGTCCACATGCAGCACGACGTTGCCGCTGACACCATCGAGGCGGAACATGCCGCTGCGTTCGTTGTTCACCGAATTGCCGCGCAGTTCTGCACGGCCGCTGAGCGGACGCTCCGGCAGTTCGCGCGCGATGCGGCCATCGACCACGTTGACGGCACCACCGATGGCGCCGCTGCCGAACAGCAGCGTGGCCGGCCCCTTCAGCACTTCGATCTGGTCGGCCAGGAACGGCTCGATGCTGGTGGCATGGTCGGCGCTGACCGTGGAGGCATCCATGTTGCCCATGCCATTGGACAGCACCGCCACGCGCGGGCCTTCCTGGCCGCGGATGATCGGGCGGCCGACGCCCGGGCCGAAGAACGTGCTCTGCACGCCGGGCAGCTTGGCTACGGTATCGCCGAGGGTGCCGGCCTTCTGCTCGTCCAGGCGTTCCCCGGCGAGAACCTCGACCGGGCGCGCCAGCGATTCGGCATCGCCCTGCAGCGGCGATGCGGTGACCTGCACCGACGACAGCTCGGTCAGGTGGCGGTCACGATGGGCGCCGTCCTGGCCGGCAGCAAAGGCGGCGGACGGCAGCAGGGCGGCGAGGGCCAGGGCCAGGGAATGCGGCTTGAGCCGGGGGGTGTGGGCGGGCATGGGCAGGTCCTTTGTTACAATGTATCAATCGCAGGGCGCACGAATCCCGTCGGTGGGACAGGGGGAGGGAAACCGTGCGGGTCGGGAACGGATGTTATATTATTCCATAACGATTCGCCGACCCTGCTGGAAGTCATGTCCCTGTCCTCACGCCTGCGCCACCTGCTCGACCGATTCGGCGCCACTGGTTCGATGCTGTGCGCGGTGCATTGCGCGGTGATCCCCGTGCTGCTGGCGGCGGCGCCGTCGCTGGGCCTGTCGTTCTGGTTGAGTGACGGCGTGGAGCAGGCGCTGGTGGTGTTCGTGACCCTGCTTGGGCTGTTCAGCCTGGTATGGGGCTATCGCCGGCATGGTGCGCTGCGCGCGCTGGGTTTCCTGATTCCGGGCCTGGTCGCGCTGTGGGCCGGCGTGCTGTACGACCCGCTGCATCACAACGCGGTGCCGCATGCGGTGGTGATGACCATCGGTGGCCTGCTGGTGGGCGTCGCGCACCTGGTCAACCTGCGCCTCAATCACGGCCACGTGCACGACGCCAGCTGCGCGCACTAGGCGCTCCGTGATAGGATTTCCGATCGTGCGCGGGGGCGCCCAGCAAGGCGGCCCCGCCGAACCCGTGTCAGTACGGGGTAACCAGATTTCACACTTGAGGAGTTGAAGACATGGGTAAGGGTGACCGCAAGACCGCCAAGGGCAAGCGCTACAACGCCAGCTACGGCAACGCCCGTTCGCACACCGCGAGCAAGGTCGCCGTAGGCGCCGCCGCCCCGGTTGCCAAGAAGACCGTGGCCAAGGCTCCGGCGAAGAAGGCTGTGGCGAAGAAGGCTGTCGCCAAGGCCTGATCCGGCCGGTCGACCGCTTCAAGGAAAAACGCGGCGCCTGGCGCCGCGTTTTTTTATGCCTGCTCGCTGAGCCGGGCGTGGGCCCGGCTCTACGGCGGCGTCAGCGCAGGGTCTGTTTCAGCGTTTCCGGGTTGCCGTCGTTCGGCGCGGCCGGCACCTGCAGCAGATGCGCCAGCAGCGGATAGACATCGACGTTGTCGAAGCCATCGATCACCAGGCCCTGGCGGAATGACGGGCCGCTGGCCACGAACACCGCACGCATGGACGGCAGGGCGTTGTCGTAGCCATGCGAACCGCGATCCTGCTTGGTGCGCTTGGCGATCCGGTCCCGATGCAGGGCATCCCAGCCTTCATCCATGGCGCAGACGATCGGCGGCACCCGCGGGTGCGTACCGTAGTGCCAGCGCGGCGGCAGGTTTTCCTTCTTCCAGCATTCGTAGTGGGCGTGGCGGCCGAGCAGGACGCGTTCGGCGTCGGCTTCGCGACCGGCGACCGGTGCGAAGCCCACCGACTGGCCCTGGCTGACATTGCGCGCGATGGCCGGATCGGCCATCGATTCGGTGGCGATCACGTGGCCGTCGGCGACGCTGGCCATGCCATGGTCGGACACCACGATCACGTTGGTTGTCGACGCCAGCCCGCGCTGCTGCAGTCCATCCAGCACCTGGCCGACGATCTGGTCGGCGCGCACGATGGCGTCGGCATACTGCTTCGAATCCGGGCCGTAGTGGTGGCCGGCCTTGTCCACGTGCTCCATGTACAGCGTGGTCAGGCGCGGCGCATCGGCGTCGGTCTGCGCCAGCCAGTCAAGCACGATGCCGGCACGCTGTTCCAGCGGTTCCTGGCCGTCGTAGATGCGCCACTGGCTCGGGCGCACCCCGCGGATTTCCGACTCGCTGCCCGGCCACGAGGTGGTGGCTGAACGCACGCCGGCGTTCTCGGCGCCGACCCAGATCGGCTCGCCGCCCCACCACGCGCTGGTAGTGACCGCCTCGCGGTTGCTCAGCTCGAAACGGCCCAGTGCCTCGTCGTCCATGCTGTTGTTGACGATGCCGTGGTGGTCCGGGCGCAGGCCGGTGACGATGGTGTAGTGGTTGGGGAAGGTGAGCGACGGATAGGACGGGGTCATCCAGCGTGCACGCACGCCGCCGTCGATCAGCCGCTGCAGGTTCGGGGTCAGGCCACGATCGAGCGCGTCGGCGCGCAGGCCGTCGATGGAGATCAGCAGCAGCTTCGGCGGCGCAGCCGCAGCAACGGGCGTGGCAACGGAGGCGGAAGGGGCGGCGGAGGGCGCGGGCGCGGTGGTGCAGGCGGCCAATGGCAGCAGCAGCGCCAGCGCGCAGGTCAGGCGTACGGAAGTCATCCGCGCATGATAAGCCGGCGCAATGACCGGCCCAAGACACGCTGCGCCGAAGGGCGCAGCGTGTCCACGCATTCTTCCTTATCCGTGCGCCTGCCGGCACGCCCCCTTCAACAACAAGGGGGTCTTTCTCCAGACATGTTCCCGATGCTTCCATCCAGGCCTGTCGTGGAACTGCCGTGTCGACCAAGGTCGACACCTACCCACGGCAACGCAGTACGCAGCCCCATGGCAACGCAGCGCGCAGCCCGGCCGGCCCTCATGCAAACAATGGTGCCTGGCGTTGTTCCAGGCGCAGCAGTGCGGCCTTGGTTTCCAGGCCGCCACCGAACCCGGTCAGTGCGCCGTTGCTGCCGATGACGCGATGGCAGGGCAGGATGATCGGCAACGGGTTGCGGCCGTTGGCGGCCCCCACCGCGCGGGTTGCGCTGGGCTGTCCCAGGTGCTGTGCCAGCTGCAGGTAGCTCCAGGTCTGCCCGAACGGAATCAGCGCCAGCGCCTGCCACACGCGCAGCTGGAATGGCGTGCCGCGCGGTGCCAGTTCCAGATCGAAGCTGCTGCGTTCGCCGTGCAGGAACTGCAGCAACTGCTCGCGGGCTTCCGGCAGCGCATCCGGCGCGTAGTGCCAGTCGCCGCGGCCACGCGCCGGATGGCGGTTTTCCGGAAACAGCACATGCGCAAGTCCGCGCTCGTCACCGGCGATGGTCAGCACGCCGATCGGGCTGTCGAAACGGTCGAACAACAGGGTCATGTCGGTTCTCCAACGAAAGTGCCGGACAGGTGCCACAGGTGCAGAACGGCATACGCGCGCCACGGCCGCCAGGGTTGCGAGCGCGCTTCGGTCGCACGTTCGCTCAGGCGCTGGCCCTGCGCATGGCCGAGGACCTGCTGCAGCACCAGGTCGCCGGCGGGGAAGGCATCAGGCTGGCCGAGGCCCCGCAGGGCGATGTACTGCGCGGTCCACGGGCCGATGCCGGGCAGTGCCACGCAGCGGGTGACGAACTCTTCCAGCGCCTGGCCCGGCCCGAAATCGAGCTGGCCGCTGGCGCAGGCGGCGGCCAGCGCGCGCACCGTGGCGGCACGGCTGCGCGGCAGGCCGATCGATTCCAGCGGCGCCCCGGCCAGCACCTCGGGTGCGGGGAACTGGCGATCGAAGTCCGATGGCATGCCCGGCAGGTGTGCGCCGAAGGCATCCACCAGCCGGCGCGCGAACGTGGTGGCTGCGGCGACGCTGACCTGTTGGCCGAGCACCGCGCGCACGCCCACTTCGAATCCATCCCAGCCGCCCGGAACACGCAGCCCGGGGCGTTCGGCGATGCCGCGCGCGAGCAGCGGTTCTTCGCCCAGTGCGGCGTGCACCTGCTGCAGGTCGGCATCCAGGTCGAACACGCGGCGCACGCGACGCACGATGTCCGGGATCAGGCGTGGATCGACGGCGCTGAGCTGCAGGTGCAGTTCCGGCCGTTTCGGATCGGCGGTGACGCGCAGCAGGGTGGGCCGCTCAGGCGTGCCCAACACGCGCTGGTAGCTGTCCTCGCCGATCAGTTCGATGCCGGGCAGGCTGCGCTTGCGCAGGAAGGCCAGCATGCGTGGGAAGTCCAGCGGTGGCCGGTAGGCCAGGCGCAGCACCAGGCCCCCCTCATCGGCGGCGAGGGGATGGTGCTGGCGACGCAGCGCGGTGGGGGCCATGCCACAACCCTGCAGGAATGCGGTATTGAAGCGGCGCAGGCTGTTGTAGCCGGCTGCCAGCGCGACGTCGGTCACCGGCAGCGTGGTTTCGGTCAACAGCTGCTTGGCCAGCAGCAGGCGATGGGTGGCGTGGATCTGTCCGGGTGTCGCGCCCAGATGCTCGACGAACAGCCGTTGCAGCTGGCGCGCGCTGAGCCCGATGCGCTGGGCGAGATCTGCCACCGGTTGCTCCTGCAGGAAGCCCCCCTGGATCAGGGCCAGGGCGCGCTGCACGGTCTGTCCGGCGAGTGCCTGCTGGGCCTGGGGTGCCAGTTCCGGGCGGCAGCGCAGGCACGGCCGGTAGCCGGCCGCAGCGGCCGCGGCGGCGGTCGGGTAGTAGGTGATGTTGCGCGGCTTCGGCGGTGGCGCCGGGCACACCGGGCGGCAGTAGATGCCGGTGCTGCGCACGGCGGTGAAGAACACGCCGTCGAAGCGTGCGTCGCGGGCCAGGCGGGCGCGGTCGCAGGCGGCGGTGTCGAGGGCGAGGGCGGTGTCCATGGCGCCAGTCTAGGCGGGTGCGGGTGGGGATACTCGCCGGATTCGGACATGGATGCTGAAAGGGGGGGCTGGCAGGGCTTGCAGCCCTGCACCCGCAACGTCACCGTCAACGTCTCAATCAAAAGCTGGCAGTCCGTGGGATGGCGGGGCGGTTGGTCGCTGCAGTTGGTGGGTGCCGACCGTTGGTCGGCACGCTTTTGCTGTGGGTAGGTGTCGACCTTGGTCGACACGCTTTCCCGAGGGTCAGAGCGGGTTCAGTGCCACGCGCTGAACGCGCGCGCTGGACGGGTAGACTGTGGCCCTTGCTCTCATGAAGACCGGTTGCCGATGTCCGCCAAATTCCGCTGGTTGCCCCTGTTGTGCCTGGCCCTGGCGGGCTGCAGCAAGCTGGAGAATCCGGGCAATGTGATCGCCGCCGACAAAGCGGCGCGCGCGCCGGCCAGCGATGGCGAGAACATGGTGTCGATCAATGCGGCCGACGCGCCGCTACCGCCGCCAGCACCACGCAGCCGGGCCGATCGGCCGTGGCCGCAGGCGCAACTGGAGAATGGCCGCGCCTGGGTCAGCTGCAGCACCGAGTACGCCGGCGACGCCGGTGATGGCATCGAGCTGGAGGGCCTGCAGCGCGATCAGATCAGCCAGGCGCTGGCGCCCTGCGCCGAGCGTGGCCTGATGCGCGTGCGCTATTCCGGAAAGATCAATCCGGGCTTCGCCGAGATGATGTGGCGGCTGGCCGTGGTCGCCGACGAGCAGAAGATCCACAAGCGCATCCTCGACCTGGATTCCAGCGGCGGCCAGGTGGAATCGGCCATCGTGGCCGGTGACAGCATCGGTGAATCGGGCTGGACCATCTGGGTGCGCGAAGGCTCGATCTGCCACAGTGCCTGCGTGTTCGTGCTGGCCGCCGGTGACAATCGCCTGCTGTCGGGCAAGGTCGGCATCCACCGCATGATGCGCATCAGTTCCAAGGCCACCTCGCGCGCCGAACTCAATCGCGAGCTGCACGAGGTCTACGACAACGTGAAGGATTACCTGCAGCGCAACGGCGTGGCGGTGGGCGTGGCCGATCTGATGATGACCGTGCCCAACCGCAGCCTGCGCCTGCTGACCCCTGACGAGCTGCGCCAGTACGGCCTGGATGGCACCAACGCGGTGCAGGACGACCTGGAACGGATCAAGCAGATGCGCGCCTGCGGCGATGATTTCGTACAGCGCAAGGATGCGTTCCTGATCGCCTTCGACCAGCAGTGCAAGCGCGAAGGCGCTGACATGGAATCGATCAACAGCTGTGGCCAGGCACTGAAGCAGCGCTTCGGTTTCCCCGATGCGGTGTGTCCCGAAGAGAGCCCGCTGTCGGAGATCGATGTGGCCACGCTGCCGCCGGCACCGTCCGAGCCGCCGCCGGTGGCCGAACAGGCTCCTGCGGACGCCGGCAAGCCTGCCGCGCAGGCCGACGCTGCCGTGGTCGAGGGCAGCGCCCACGCGCGCTGACGAACAGCTCACTGTGCTGGCGTAGACTGCGGTTCTTTCCCGGTAACCGGCGGTGTCCATGAAGCGCGTGCTCCTGCTGCTGTCCCTGATGCCCTTCACTGCGTTGGCGCAGGTGCCTGCGCCGGCCACGCCCGCACCTGCACCCGCGCGCCCGGCGCCGGCATCGCCGGCGGCCGCGAAGCCGGCCACCGCCGGTGCCCCGGCGTTGACCGCCGCGCAGCAGGCGCAGGTGCAGAAGCAGGACGCGGAAATGGGCGCAGCCGCAGTGAAGGCGGCGCAGCTGGTCGATGCCAACCGTGCCGGCGAGCTGTGGGAGGGCGCCTCCGCCGTCGCGCGACGTGCGGTGCCGAAGGCGGCCTTTGTCAGCCAGCTGACCACCGAGCGCACGCGGTTGGGCGCGATGGCCGGCCGCGGCCAGCCGACCATCACCCGGGTCAAGTACGGCGCCGGTGCCGCCGTGCCCGAAGGCCTGTACATCAACGTCAGCTTCCCGACCCGCTTCGCCAACAGCGCGCAGCCGGTACGCGAACTGGTGTCGTTCCGTTTCGACGAGGACCAGGTGTGGCGCCTGGCCGGTTACAGCCTGCGTGCATCGGCACCCTGAGGAGCGCAATGATGGCAACTGAACTGACAATGCTGGCCTGGTCGGTGCTGCTGGGCTTTGTCTACATCTTCGCCACCTCCACGGTGGTCACCCGCGAGCGTGGCCTGAAGTGGAATGCCTCGGCGCGTGATGGCCAGGCCCGGCCGCTCAGTGCGCTGGCCGGCCGCCTGCAGCGGGCCCAGGCCAACTTCCTGGAGACCTTCCCGTTCTTCGCCGCCGCCGCGATCGCGGTGGTGCTGGCCGGGCGCAGCAACGACACCACCGCATTGGCCGCGCAGGCCTACTTCTGGGCACGAGTGGTCTATCTGCCGCTGTATGCCGCCGGCGTGCCCTATGTGCGCAGCCTGGTCTGGGCGGTATCGCTGCTGGCCATCCTGGCGCTGGTGTTCGCGTTGTTGTGAGCCGGGCCTGATCCAGATCAAGGCCGGTCAGCTGCGTGGCGCTATGCTGGCGCGGACTGGATCAACGGCAGGAGGCGCGCATGCGCAGGATGGACGTGGTGGTGGTCGGCGCGGGCCCGGCGGGTCTGTGCTTCGCACGCGCGCTGGCCGGTAGCGGCCTGCAGGTCGGGCTGGTGGACGTGCAGCCGCGCCAGGTACTGGCCGAGGCGGCCTTCGATGGTCGCGAGATCGCGCTGACCCATGCCTCGCGGCAGAGCCTGGAGCAGCTGGGGCTGTGGCAGCGCCTGGCGCAGGCCGAAGTGGCCGAGCTGCGCGACGCAAGGGTGATGAACGGCGGCTCGCCATTCGCGCTGACCTTCGCCAGCAGCCAGGTCGACGGCCAGCCGCTGGGCTGGCTGGTGCCCAACCATCTGATCCGCCGCGCCGCATGGGATGCCGTGCAGGGCCAGGATGGGCTGGAGTTGTTTGATGGCCGCAAGGTGCTGGGCGTGCAGGCCGATGCACAGGGCCACGTGGTCACGCTGGACGATGGCAGCAAGCTGCACGCGCGCCTGCTGGTGGCCGCCGACAGCCGCTTTTCGGCAACCCGTCGCATGCTCGGCATCGGCGCGCAGATGCGCGACTTCGGCAAGTCGATGCTGGTCTGCCGCATGCAGGTCGAGCGCGATCATCACCACACTGCGTGGGAGTGGTTCGGCTATGGCCGCACCATGGCGTTGCTGCCGCTCAACGAGGGCCAGGCATCGGCGGTGATCACGCTGCCGCCGCGGCAGATCGAGGAACTGGTGGCGATGGACGAGGTGGCGTTCGGTGAAGCCATCAGTGCCTGCTTCGAACACCGCCTGGGCCGGATGCAGCCGGTGGCCACGCCGCAGGCGTATCCGCTGGTAGGGGTGTACGCGCACCGGTTCGTGGGCGAGCGCTCGGCGCTGATCGGCGATGCGGCGGTGGGCATGCACCCGGTTACCGCGCATGGTTTCAACCTGGGCCTGGCCAGCGCACAGCGGTTGGCGCAGGGCATCGTCGAGCAGCAGCGGCGCGGTGCCGACATCGCGGCCGAGGGCATGCTGGCCCGCTATCAGCGCGGCCATCGACTGGCGTCACGGCCGTTGTACGAGGCCACCAACGCGATCGCCAGCCTGTACACCGACGATCGACGCCCGGCGCGGCTGCTGCGTGCGGCCGGCCTGCGCGTGGCGCAGGGCGTGGCGCCGTTCAGGCAATTGATCGCCTCGCACCTGACCCAGCGCGTGGCCTGAACGGGTTCAGATCAGCTGGCAGCCAGCACGCGGATCTGGCTGTCGGCGAATTCGACCACCTGGCCCGCGCGGATCTTGCAGGCCTTGCGCAGTTCAACCTCGCCGTCGACCAGCACCTGGCCTTCGCTGATGACCATCTTGGCCTCGCCGCCACTGGTGACCAGGTCGGCCAGCTTGAGCAGCTGCTTGAGTTCGACGTAGTCGCCGTCGAGGTCGAATTCGAGAATCTGCATGGAGCGGGGTTCCTGGGAAGAGGGCGCAGGCCGGTGGCCGGGCCGGAAAGAGGGCGCGTATTGTGCGCCAGCACCGGGCACCACCGCACGCGCTTGGAAAGCTGTATGCCTCGTTCAGGATCAATGCGGTATCATTCCGCTCTGAGCGAGTGAAATCTCCTCCGACCGAGCAGCGCCAGGGCACGCGATAAGAAGGGCGCCCAAAGCGCGGACCATCCCTTTTTTATCGCACTGCCAGAACGACGGCAGTGCCTTCGGAGTTCCCCATGTCCCAAGATTCCCAAGCGCCGCTGCAGTTTGCGCAGCTCGGCCTGTCCGAGCCCGTGATGCAGGCGGTCACCGCCATCGGCTACGAAACCCCGTCGCCGATCCAGGCCGCCACCATCCCGGCGATGCTGGAAGGCCGCGACGTGCTGGGCCAGGCCCAGACCGGTACCGGCAAGACCGCTGCGTTCGCACTGCCGGTACTGTCCAACATCGACCTGCAGCAGATCAAGCCCCAGGCCCTGATCCTGGCGCCGACCCGCGAGCTGGCCATCCAGGTGGCCGAGGCGTTCCAGTCGTATTCGTCGAAGATCCCGGGCTTCCGCGTGCTGCCGGTGTACGGCGGCCAGCCGTACGGCCAGCAGCTGTCGGCGCTGCGCCGCGGCGTGCACATCGTGGTCGGTACACCCGGCCGCGTGATCGATCACCTGGACCGCAGCACCCTGGACCTGTCCGAGCTGAAGACCCTGGTGCTGGACGAAGCCGATGAAATGCTGCGCATGGGCTTCATCGACGACGTCGAAGCCGTGCTGAAGAAGCTGCCGGAGCAGCGCCAGGTGGCCTTGTTCTCGGCTACCATGCCGCCGCAGATCCGCCGCATCGCGCAGACCTACCTGCAGGACCCGGTGGAAGTGACCATCGCGGCCAAGACCACCACCTCGGCCAACATCCGCCAGCGCTACTGGTGGGTGAGCGGCATGCACAAGCTGGACGCGCTGACCCGCATCCTGGAAGTCGAGCCGTTCGACGCGATGATCATCTTCGCCCGTACCAAGGCCGGCACCGAAGAACTGGCCAGCAAGCTGCAGGCCCGTGGCCTGGCCGCAGCCGCGATCAACGGTGACATGCAGCAGGCCCAGCGTGAGCGCACCATCGCCATGCTGAAGGAAGGCAAGCTGGACATCCTGGTTGCCACCGACGTGGCCGCCCGTGGCCTGGACGTGGAGCGCATCAGCCACGTGCTGAACTACGACATCCCGTACGACACCGAAAGCTACGTGCACCGCATCGGCCGTACCGGCCGCGCCGGCCGCAGCGGTGAAGCGATCCTGTTCGCCACCCCGCGCGAGAAGGGCATGCTGCGCCAGATCGAGCGCGCTACCCGCCAGCCGATCGAGGAGATGCAGCTGCCGAGCGTGGAAGCGGTCAACGACACCCGCATCAACAAGTTCACCTCGCGCATCACCGAAACCCTCGGTGCCGGCGGCCTGGACTTCTACCGCCAGCTGCTGGAGCGCTTCGAGAACGAGCAGAACGTGCCGGCCATCGAAGTGGCTGCCGCGCTGGCCAAGATGCTGCAGGGTGACACCCCGTTCCTGCTGCAGCCGCCGGTGCGTGCGCCGCGCGAAGAGCGTGCACCGCGCGAGCGCTTCGACCGTGGCGACCGCCCGGAGCGTGGCGATCGCTTCGACCGCAACGAGCGTGGCCCGCGTTTCGAGCGCGGTCCGCGTCGTGACGATACCGAAGGTGGTTTCGAGCAGCGCCCGCGCCGTGAGGTTCCGCCGCGTGGCGCGCCGGAGCAGGGCATGGAGACCTACCGCATTTCGGTCGGCCACCAGCATGGCGTGAAGCCGGCCAACATCGTCGGCGCCATCGCCAACGAGGCCGGCCTGGAAAGCCGCTTCATCGGCCGCATCGACATCCACGACGATTTCTCGCTGCTGGACCTGCCGGCACAGATGCCGCCGGACGTGCTGTCGCACCTGCAGAAGGTGTGGGTGTCGGGCCAGCAGCTGCAGATGCGCGCGCTGGCGCCGGGTGAAGACACCAACCCGGCCCCGCGTCCGTTCAAGCCGCGCTTCGACAAGCGTGGTCCGGGCGGCCCGGGTGGCCCGCGTCGTGGCGGCCCGGGTGGTCCGGGTGGTCACGGTTGCGACCGCGGCGGTGACCGCGACAGCCGTCCGCCGCGTCGTGACGGCTTCAAGCCGCGCGGCCCGCGCAGCTACTGAGCCGCACCTCAGCCCTGACAACGCCAGCCTTCGGGCTGGCGTTGCCCGTTCCGGGTCGCAAAAAGGGGACGGAGGGGATTAAGTCGTAAATGGCAGGCCAGGTGCTTATGCCATAAACGACTTAATCCCCTCCGTCCCTTTTTCGCATGGCCAACACATTCCCGGTCCTAGGCTGGGGCGGTTCCAAGGGAGGTTGTCACCGCAGCACATTCGGGGGGATCCGGGATGGGTAGGAGTGGCACGGACCAGCAGAGCCGACGGGTTCCCATGACCCGTGGCCTGTGACTGCGATTTGCGTTGCTGACGGGCATGGCGATTGGATTGGTCGCACTGTCCGCGCTGATCCAGGAACTGCAGGCGGCCTCCACCGCCTGGATTGCCGGCCAGGGCTACTGGTCGCGCGGTCAGCAGGATGCAACCGCCGCGCTCAGCCGTTACCTGGCGCGGGGCGATGCCCAGGACCTGGACCATGCGCGTCAGGCCCTGCAGGTGCCGTTGGGCGATCTGCAGGCGCGGCTGGCGCTGGAACAGGCTGAGCCGGATGAAGCCAAGGCCAGGCAGGGATTCCTGCAGGGCGGCAATGCGCGCGCCGATATCCCGCGCCTGGTGTTCTCGTTCCGCTATGCACGCGATATCGGTGCCTTCCGCGAAGCAACCGCGCTGTGGCGGAAGACCGACGGCGACCTGATGGCGGTGCAGCGCCTGGTCGATGAATTGCAGCTGCGGCACGGCAGTGGCCCGCTGCCGACTGCCGCACGTGACCGCTACCTGCAGCAACTGGGTGACCTTGATCGGCGGATGCAGGTGCAGAGCCAGGCGTTCTCGCAGGCGCTGCTGCGGATGGCGACGCTGGTGAGGCTGGCCACGCTGATGGTCGCGGGCCTGTCGGTGCTGGCGATCAGCCTGATGGCCGTGGCGCTGGCGCGTCGCGTCGGCAAGGACCTGACCGAGCACGAGAGCCGTTTTCGCGCGGCGTTCTACCAGGCCAACGTGGGCATGCTCAAGCTCGACACCGATGGCAAGGTGATCGAGGCCAACCAGGCCATGGCGGATATTCTCGATTATCGTCGTGATGTGCTGCTGCAGATGTCACTGCACGATCTGCTGATGGACGGCGAGCTGGTCATCGACGGTGTCGGCCGCATTGACTGGGACCGGCAGCTGCGGCCAAGCGAACTGCGCTTCCGGCGGCGCGACGGCAGCCTGGTCTGGGGGCGCTGGAGTGGTACCGGCGTGCACAGCAGCGGGGGGCTGTCGGTGTTCGCGATCATCGAGGACGTCAGCCAGAACCATGCGCTGGCGCGTGAGATCGAGCACCACGCCAGCCACGATCCGCTGACCGGCCTGATCAACCGCCGCGAGATCGAACGCCTGCTGGAACGCGCGCTGCTGCAGGTGCGCAGCGACGGCGGCACGCATTCGCTGTGCTACATAAACCTGGATCATTTCAAGCTGGTCAACGACAGCTTCGGCCATGCGGCCGGCGATCAGATGCTGCGCAGTTTCGCCGATTACCTGGTGGCGGCCGTGCGCGATGGCGACTGGGTCGGCCGGCTTGGCGCCGATGAGTTCGCCGTGTTCCTCGCCCATGCCGGCCAGGACGAAGCCAAGCGGGTGCTGCAGCGGGTGATCCGCAACCTGGGCCAGGCCACCTTCCCGATCAGCGAGGGCAGCCCGCAGCTGAGCTGCAGCATCGGCGTGGTCGAGGTCAGTGCCGATGCGCCCGACGTGAACTGGCTGATGAGTGCCGCCGACAGCGCCTGCTACGCGGCCAAGCAGGCAGGTCGCAACCGCGTGCATTGCTTCAACGAGAACCGCATGGCGCTGGAAGAACGGCGCCTGGAGGCCGAACGCCTGCAGGGCGTCAGCCTGGCGATGGCCGAGAACCGCATGCTGCTGTATGCGCAGCGCATCGCCCGGGTGGGAGATCCGTCCTACCTGCACTACGAGGTGCTGGTGCGCATGCGCGGCACCGACGGCAGCCTGCATCTGCCCGGCCAGTTCATGCCGGCGGTGGAGCGCTACGGCATGGCCGTGGCGCTGGATCGCCACGTGCTCGGGCTGCTGTTCCGGCACCTGCAGGTCTGCCCGGCGCATGTGCGCCAGCTGGGCTTGTGCAACGTCAACGTTTCGGCCCAGTCGATCGCCGAGCCAGGGTTCCTGGCCTTCGTCTGCGACCTGCTCGAACGCAACCGCGCACTGGCGTCCAAGCTGTGTTTCGAGATCACCGAGACCGCTGCGATCAGCAACCTCAGCCAGGCGCGCGCCTTCATCGATGCGGTGAAGGCGCGGGGCTGCCGGATGGCGCTGGACGACTTCGGGTCCGGCCTGTCCTCGTTCGGCTACCTGCGCCAGCTGCCGGCCGACATCCTGAAGATCGATGGTGCATTCGTGCGCGACATGGACACCGACCCGGTCAGCCACGCCACCGTGCGGGCGATCAGCGAGCTGGGGCGCGAGCTGCAGATGGAAGTGGTGGCCGAATGGGTGGAGACCGCCGAGGTGGCCGGCGCGCTGACCAGGCTGGGGGTACAGGGCCTGCAGGGCTATGCGATCGAACGGCCGCAGCCGCTGGAACGGATGACCCTGACCGACCTGAAGCCCTTCCGGCTGGTGGCGGTGAACGGGCCGCAGGGCGCGGGCTGAACCGCCGGCGGCGACTTTGGTCTACACATGCGCGGCGCGCCCGGCTGCGATAATGCGCGCCAGGGGCGACGTGCAGTGGGCGCGGACGTAAGCAGGAACAGGACGTGGCGTGGGCAGCAGGCAGTGGCGGTATGGAGCAGGGGGGATGCTGGCCGTCCTGCTGATGTGGTGGGCGATATCGTGGCCGCTTCAGGCTGCCGAGGCCGTATCGGGCCGCGATTACCTGCTGGTCGGGGGCGCCACCGACGCGCCGACCCCGCATCGCGCGTGCACGCCGCAGATGCTGTCCGGTGCCCGCCAGCAGGTGGAAGTGCCCGCGCCGCCCGGCGGCTGGTCGGGCCAGCCACAGGCGCTGGACGTGTTCAACGTCTTCGCCGGCGAAGTCCGGGTACAGCACGGTGACCGCGAAATCTGCGGCAACATGCACGATGCCCGCACCCGCGATTCGCGCTTCCGCGCAGGCATCGGCCTGGTCGCGGTGCCGCCGGCCGGCAGCCACGCGCCGTTCGTGGTCTCCTGGCAGACGCCGCTGAAGGCGCGCTGGGTTCCGACCCTGCGGCTGGGCGCGCCCAGCCCGGTGCAGCAGAACGACACCGCCCGCCTGCTGGTGCGCGCCGCCTGCATCGCGGTGGCCATCGCCTTGGCGCTGTCGGCGTTGATGGCGTTCCTGACCACGCGCGACCGCAGTTTCCTGGTCTACATCGCCGGCACCACCGTGCTGGTGCTGTGGCAGGCGATCCTCGGTGGCCTCAGCGGCTATCCGGAGCCCTGGCTGCCGGTGGGCGAGCGCGGGGCCTGGTGGTTGCTTTCGCTGACCGCGGCCACCCAGGCACTGGTGCTGCCGGCGCTGTGGCGGCTGAACGGCGGCGACCGCGCGCTGCCCCGTTCGCGGCCCCTGCAGGCGATCGTGCTGTGGGGGCTGCTGGCACTGGCCGTGCTGGTGCCGTGGCTGCGCTGGGGCCAGCTGGCCTGGGTCGCACAGGGCCTGCAGGTGACCTATCTGCTGGGGTGTGGCCTGGCGTTGCTGGCCGGCGTATGGGCGCGCTGGCGCGGCGACCGCTGGGCGCAGGCCGGGCTGGCCGCGCTGGCGCCGATGCTGGTACTGATCATCGCCGACGCCAGTGCAGCCGAATGGTTGCTGGAGTACCGGGTGGAGGCGCTGCAGCTGGCGGTGACCTGGCTGCTGATGATGGCCGCCTACGCCATGAACCAACGGCTCGGGCGGCTGCGCCAGCAGCGCGATGAACTGCGCCAGCTGGCCGAGACCGATGGCCTGACCGGGCTGCCCAACCGGCGCGCAGGACTGCAGCAGCTGGCCCGTCACCTGGCACAGGTTGACCGTGAGCGCGGCGCGCTGGTGATCGGCTTCCTCGACATCGACCTGTTCAAGGACATCAACGATCGCCACGGCCATGCGGTGGGTGACCAGGTGCTGGTGGCGGTCGCGCGCGCCCTGCGCGCGGCGGTGCGCAGCCAGGACGAAGTGGTGCGGATGGGCGGCGAGGAGTTCCTGCTGCTGATGCCGGGCATGCCGCGCGAAGCCGCGTCGGCGCGGCTGGACCGCCTGCGCCAGCGCATCACCGAGGCTGGCCAGGCATTGCAGGTACCGGGGCTGGAAGTGACCGCCAGCATTGGACTGGCGCAATGGCGACCGGGCGAGGACGATCTGGCCGGGCTGCTGCGCCGGGCCGACCATGCCATGTACGTGGCCAAGCGCGCCGGCCGCAACCGGGTCTTCGACGGCGAAGAGCTTGATCCGGCCGCGCCGGCATGAAGCGCAGCGGGCGGCGATGCCGGATAATAGGGCGATGACCACCCGACTCAACAAACATATCGCCGACACCGGCTTCTGCTCCCGCCGCGAGGCCGATCGCCTGATCGCCGCCCGCCGCGTCACCGTCAACGGCCATCCGGCCGGCACCGGCGCGGTGGTGGGCGAGGAAGACCAGGTGCTGGTCGACGGCCAGCCGCTGCGCGCCCGCGTCGCCCGCAAGCCCGGCGCACGCCGCCACGTCTACATCGCGCTGAACAAGCCGGTGGGCGTCACCTGCACCACCGAAACATCGGTCAAGGGCAACATCGTCGACTTCGTGGGCCACGAACAGCGCATCTTCCCGATCGGCCGCCTGGACAAGGAGTCGGAAGGGCTGATCCTGATGACCAGCAACGGCGACATCGTCAACCAGATCCTGCGTGCCGAGAACGGGCACCAGAAGGAATACCTGGTGGCGGTGAACAAGCCGGTCACAGACGAGTTCCTGCGGGGCATGGCGCGCGGCGTGCGCATCCACGACCAGATGACGCTGCCGTGCAAGACTTCGAGGATCGCCAAGTTCGGTTTCCGCATCACCCTGCAGCAGGGCCTGAACCGGCAGATCCGCCTGATGGCGGCCGAGTTCGGCTACCGCGTGACCCAGCTGCGCCGCGTGCGCATCGACAACATCAAGATCGGTGCGCTGAAGCCGGGCCAGTGGCGCAACCTGACCGAGCAGGAGCTGCAGGGCCTGCTGCCGAAGCAGCTGGACTGGTAGGGCCGGCCGCTCGCCGGCTGTAACGTGCCTGCGATGTACCCGGGATGCCGGCCCGTGGCCGGCACTACCCGGCGCGCGGATTGCGCGCCCGCATCGGCTAGACTTCGCAGTGACCTGCCGGAACATGACGCTGCATGATCAAGCCCGACAAGCCTGCCAACGAAGCCCTTCGGCTTGAGGCGCTGTACCGCTACCGTATCCTGGATTCGGAGCGCGAGAAATCCTTCGATGACCTGGTGGTGATCGCCAAGGCGGTCTGCGGCACCTCGATGGCCGCCGTCACCCTGATAGACGTCGAGCGGCAGTGGTTCAAGTCGATCCAGGGCATTGACGCTGCGGAGAACCTGCGCAGCGAATCGATGTGCGGCCACGCCATCCTGCAGCCGCAACAGATCATGGTGGTTGAGGACGCGCTGCAGGACATCCGCTTCCATGACAATCCGGTGGTGACCGGCGATCCGCATGTCCGCTTCTACGCGGGTGCGCCCCTGATCAGTTCCGACGGCCTGCCGCTGGGCACGCTGTGCGTGTTCGACGCGCATCCGCAACGCCTGGCCAGTGACAAGGCCGAGGCCTTGGCTGCGCTGTCGCGGCAGGTGATGCTGGTGATGGAGCTGCGCCGTTTCGCGCTCGACATCCAGAAGCACATGCTGGAACGCGACGATTACGAGCGACTGCTGTCGGAGTACCAGGACGTGCTGCTGGCCCAGAATGCCGACCTGGCCGAACAGAGCCGCACCGATGCGCTGACCGGCCTGCCCAACCGGCGCGCGATGGCGGCGGCGCTGGAAGAGGCCGTGGCGATGAACGGCGCGCAGCCCGGTGCAGCCTGTGTCGCGCTGCTGGACATCGACCATTTCAAGCACATCAACGACTTCCAGGGCCATGCCACCGGCGACCGGGTGCTGGCCGAGCTGGGCACGCTGCTGCGCTCGCACTTCGCCGGTCGCGGCATGGCGGCACGCTACGGTGGCGAGGAGTTTGTGGCGGTGATGCCGGCCACCGACCTGCGTGCGGCCGAACGGCAGTGCGAGTTTCTGCGCCTGGCCGTAGCCGAGCTGCCGCTCGGTTTCCCGTTGACCATCAGCATCGGCGTTGCCCAGCACCAGTCCGGCGAAAGCGTGGACCAGATGCTGGCACGCGCCGACAAGGCGCTGTACCGCGCCAAGGGCAACGGCCGCAACCGCGTGGAGCTGGCGAGCTGAAACACCCGCCACTGGCGCGGTAAACGCACGCGACGTGTGGAGGATCCGGTGCCGCTCCAGCGGATCCACGCCATGCGGGGATGCTCTTCCCGATGCACAGCGCGTCGCAGCTCGTGCGATCAGGACCGGCCAGCATGGCGGTTCTGTTTCCACGGACCTCGAGCATGCTGCAGACCCTGGCCATCGCGCACTATCGCTCGCTGCATGGGCTGGTGCTGCCGCTGCAGCAATTGAATGTGGTCACCGGCGACAACGGTAGTGGTAAATCCAGCCTGTACCGCGCGCTGCGCCTGCTGGCGGAAACCGCACAGGGCGGCGTTGCGGCGGTGCTGGCCCGTGAGGGCGGGCTCGGTTCGGCGCTATGGGCCGGCCCCGAAACCCTTGATCGCCGGGTGATGGCCGGCGAGATTCCGCTGCAGGGCGGCCCGCGGCAGGCTTCCGTGGGCCTGACACTGGGATTTGCCACTGACGAATTCGGCTACGCCATCGATCTGGGTTACCCGCCGCCCAGTCGTTCGGCGTTCGCACTGGACCCGCAGATCAAGGCCGAGGCGATCTGGGCCGGGCCGTTCCTGCGCAGCGCCAACCTGCTGGTCGATCGCCGCGGGGTGATGGTGCGGCAACGCCATGCGCGCGGCTGGGATCTGATCGATGACCGCTTGTCGCTGTTCGACAGCCTGTTCACCCAGGTCGGTGATCCGCAGCGCATGCCGGAAACCATCGCCCTGCGTGAGTACATCCGCCGCTGGCGCTTCTATGATCACTTCCGCAGCGATGCCGATGCGCCGGCGCGACAACCGGCGATGGCCACGCGCACGCCGGTACTGCACCACGACGACCGCGATCTGGCCGCGGCCTGGGTCACCATCCTCGAGATCGGAGATCCGGTCGGGTTGGCACGCAGCGTTGAGGATGCCTTCCCGGGTGCCTCGGTGGGCTTCGAGGAGCTGGACGGTCGGCTGGCCCTGCGCTTCCACCAGCCCGGCCTGCTGCGGCCGTTGTCGATGGCGGAGCTGTCCGATGGCACCCTGCGCTTCCTGCTGCTGGCCGCCGCCCTGCACACGCCGCGGCCGCCGCCGCTGCTGGTGCTGAACGAGCCGGAGACCAGCCTGCATCCGGACCTGCTGCCGGCGCTGGCACGGCTGATCATTGCCGCCAGTGCGCGCAGCCAGGTATGGGTGGTGTCACACGCCAGCCGCCTGATCGCGGCGCTGGAACAGGCGCCGGGGTGCCATTCGCTGCATCTGCACAAGGAACACGGGCGCACGCTGCTGAGCGGACAGGGCCTTCTGGATGTTCCGGCATGGCACTGGCCGCAGCGGTGATACGGCCAGTGCCCGGCATGGATGCGTTCAATCAGCGATGTTGCGTGCTTCGGCCGTACCGAGAATCTCCGGGTGCTGCACCGGCTTGCGTCGATTCAGCAGCGGGTGCAGGAACACCGCGCCGACGATGATCGCCACGCCCAGGTAGAACCACGGGGTGACCTCGTGCTGCTCGCGCAGCAGCACCACCGCCAGCAGCACGGCATAGACCGGTTCCAGGTTGGTCACCAGCTGCACCGTATAGGCGCTCAGGTGGCGCAGCGCGACCAGCGCCAGCGCGAACGGCAGCAGCGTGCAGAAGCCGGCCAGCACCAGCAGCAGGATGCCGTCGTGCAGGTCCGGGACGACCCACAGCGGGCTGGCCAGTGCCGGCAGCAGGTACGGCATCAGCGGTGCCAGCAGGGTCAGGGTGAGGGTGCCCGCACCCAGCTCCAGCGCGGTGACTGTCAGCGGATCGGCATGGCTGACCATGCGTTTGTTGAGCGAGCCGAACACCGCCACCAGCAGTGCCGAAAGTGCGCCGATCAACACACCCAGGCGCATGCCATCCGGTACGCCACCGACCACCAGCGCCACGCCGGGCAGCACGGCCAGGCCGAACGCCAGTTCGCGCAGCTGGAACGGCCGCTTGGCCACCCACGGTTCGATGATCGAGGTGAACACCGGTGCCAGCGCGATGCAGGTGGCGGCCACCGACGCATTGGCCAGTTTCACCGCGCCATAGAAGGTCAGCCAGTGCAGGGCGACCAGCGCACCGATGCCGGCGTAACCGGCCACCAGTCGCAAGGGCAGGGTGCGCAACCCGCGCCAGACCCGCGGCAGCAGGGCCAGCATCGCCGTCACCAGCAGCATGCGCCACCACACCAACGGCAGCGCGGGCAGGGTGATCAGCTTGCCGAGGATGGCGGTGACGCCCCACAGCAGGACACAGAAATGGATCTGCCAGAGTGCTTTGCGGGTGTCGGGTGTGCTCATCCGTGTATTGTGCGGCAAGCGCAGGTTCGCGGCGATGGTCATGGTCGCCGCTGCGCCCCGTTCCCGGCGAGGTATCCGCATGCCTGCAGGCCCGATGTTCGTGCGTGGATGGGCGGCGCTGACCGCCCTGGTCGCTGCCACCTCGCTGCTGCTGCAGTACCTGTTGCTGCTGGGCGGGCCCGGCGGCGAGGCGGGCGTGGTCGCGGCGACCCTGCGCTTCTTCGGTTACTTCACCATCCTCAGCAATCTGGGCGTGTGCCTGGGGTGTGCATGGCTGGCACGCGGCCGCCCGCTGGGCGCGACCGTGGCCGCGGCCATGGCGCTGTGCATCGGCGTGACCTGTCTGGTCTATGTGCTGGCCTTGCAGGCGCTTTGGCGACCCACTGGCCTGCAGTGGTGGGTGGATATGGGGCTGCACTACGCCGTGCCACTGTTGTACCTGGGCGGCTGGCTGCTGCTGCTGCCGCACGGCGGCCTGCGCTGGCGTGCATTGGCGGTGGTGCTGTGGCTGCCGCTGGCCTATCTCGGTTGGGCGATGACCCTGGCCTGGCTGCTGGGACAGGCGCCGTACCCGTTCCTTGAGGTGCAACGGATCGGCGCGGTGGCTTTCGCGATCAACGTGCTGCGCGTCGCCGCGGTGTTCGTGCTGGGCTGGACGATGCTGTGGGCGCTGGATCGCTGGCGCCGTCGATGAGCCGCTGCAACGCCATCGCCGCCGCCGGATTGCGTGCCTTGCCCGCGCCGATGCACAGCAGATAGACCTCGCGGGGACTGGCCGGGGGCGGTTCGGCCAGGCAGGGCAGGTCGTCCACGGGCGCGCCTTGTGACCAGCGTCGTGCGCGGTCGGCCCAGCGTTGCTGCACGGGCACAGGCAGGCCCTCCTTCAAGCGGGCCTGGCTGCGCTTGATCCGCGCGTAGACGAAGCCGGCACTGACATCGCCGTGCAACGGCGCCTCGTCGCTGTCCTCGATCACCAGGGCCACCTCATGACGGCGGGCAGCGGCAACCAGCGCCGGACCGTGCACCGCTGCATTGCGCACTTCCAGCGCGTGCTGCAGCGGCACGCCATCCAGCTGCTTCGGCAGCTGGGCCATCAGCGCGTCCAGTGCATCGGCATCGGCCGGATGGCGCGGATCGAACTGCCACAGCAACGGACCGAGCCGGTCGCCGAGCGCGAGCGCAGCCTGCAGGAATGGGGCGGCGGCCTCCACCGTGCTGGACAGGTCGCGGCGCTGCACCAGGTAACGCGGCGCCTTCATCGAGAATCGGAAGCCCTGCGGCGTCTGCGCCGCCCATTGCGCGCATTGGGTCGGTGTAGGTGTGCGGTAGAAGGTGCCGTTGATCTCGATGCAGCGCAACGCACGGCTGGCGTGCGCAAGTTCTTCGCGCTGCGCAAGACCCGCCGGATAGAACGTGCCGCCGCGCCATTCGGGGAACACCCAGCCACCGATGCCACAGCGGATGGCCGCCTGCCGGGAAGCGACCGTCACTGGCCGTGGTCCGCGCGCCACGGGTCGTAGCTGCCGAACCACCACAGGTAGCCTTCCGGGTCGGCGCAGGCGTAGCCGCGGCCGCCATAGTCCTGGTCGGCGATGTCGATCACGATGCGTGCCCCGGCGGCCTTGGCGCGGGCGTAATGCGCATCGGCATCGGTGACGATCACGCACGCGCTCTGGGTCTGGCGGCCACCGACCTCATCAGGCATGGCGGTGTGCTCCGTCCACGCACTCTCGTTGCTGGCCGAACCGAGCATGATCATGCCGTGGCCGAAGGTCAGCTGCGCATGGAACACGGTCTCGCCATCGGCGTAGACGGCCTGGGCGTGGAAGCCGAAGGCGCGCTGCAGCCAGTCGATGGCAGCCAGCGCGTCGCGATAGCGCAGGCACGGAATGATGGTGGAGCCGTTGCCCGGCTGGCTGTTCTCGCCCATGACACCCCTCCTATGGCACAGGGCAGGGTGCGCCGGCGACCGTTACCATTGCGCGAAACCCCGGTGACGGCCTGCACATGGCCGCGACCCCTGTTCGGAGATGGTGCTGGATGAAAACCTGGATTGGAGGCGCCGTGCTGCTGGCCTGCACGACCATGGCGAGCGCGTCGACCCCGACGCCGCTGCAGGACCTGGATGCGACGGTCGAGCGCGTGCGCGCGCAGTTCGACGTGCCCGGCATTGCCGTGGCCGTCGTCAAGGATGGCCAGGTGGTGCTGGAGCGCGGCTGGGGCGTGCGCGAGCAGGGCAGGCCGGAGCCGGTGCAGGCCGATACGCTGTTTGCCATTGCATCCAACACCAAGGCGTTCACTGCCACTTCGCTGAACCTGCTGGCCGAAGACGGCAAGCTGAAGATGGACGACAAGGTGATCGACCACCTGCCGTCGTTCCGCATGTCCGACCCGTTCGTGACCGGGCAGATGACGATCCGCGACCTGCTCTCGCACCGCAGTGGCCTGAGCCTGGGCGCCGGTGACCTGCTGTTCTGGCCGACCACGTCCTACAGCAACGCCGAAGTGGTGCAGCGGCTGGGCCAGGTCCCGCTGAAGGGGGGCTTCCGCGAGAGCTATGCCTACGACAACATCCTGTACGCGGTCGCCCAGCAGGTGATCGAGCACGTCTCGGGCATGAGCTACCAGCAGTTCCTGCAGACCCGCATCTTCGACAAGGTCGGCATGACCGGCACGCGCTACAACGCCGATCACCTGAAGCCGGGCGACACGGCGGCGGTCGGCCACGCCAAGTACGATTTCAAGGACCTGCGCACCGTTGCGCCGCTGACCTGGTCGAACAATGCCGGCGCCGGTGGCATCTATTCCAGCGCGCATGACATGGCACGCTGGATGCAGGTGCAGCTGGCCGAAGGCAGGCTGGCCGATGGCACGCCGCTGTTCACCGAGAAGAGCCAGCAGCAGATGTGGCGGATGATCACGCCGCAGTCGATCCCGGCGCCGAGCGTACCGGAGCTGGCACCGGCGCGGGCCAACTTCGCCGGCTATGGCGAAGGCTGGAGCCTGAGCGATTACCGCGGCCAGAAGCTGGTCTGGCACACCGGTGGCTGGCCGGGCATGGTCTCGCGGCTGACCCTGGTGCCGGGCGAGAAGCTGGGCGTGGTGGTGCTGACCAACCAGGAAGTGGGCGCGGCGTTCAACGCGATCACCCTGAGCGTGCTCGATGCCTACCTGGGGGGAGAGAAGCACGACTGGGTCGATGCCTACGCCAAGGCCGTGGCCAAGGGTCAGGACAAGGCGGATGAAGCCTGGGCCAAGCACCAGGCTGCACGGGACAAGCGCAGCACGCCGTCGCTGGCGCTGGCCGGTTACACCGGGACGTTCCGCGACCGCTGGTATGGCGACATGCAGATCAGTGCCGAGGGCAAGGGCCTGCGCCTGCGTTTCATGAAGACCGCACAACTGAGCGGCCGCCTGGAGCACTGGCAGCACGACACCTTCATCGTGCGCTGGGAGGATCGCTCGCTCAACGCCGACGCGTTCGTGAACTTCACCCTGGACCCGGACGGCAAGGTACGCGACGTGCGCATGCAGCCGATCTCCGACCTGACTGATTTCAGCTTCGATTTCCAGGACCTGCTGTTCACCCCGGTCAAGGAATAAGGGTAGTGCCGGCCGCTGGCCGACAACCTCGCGACGTTTCCGCAGATCATGAGGTTGCCGGCCAGCGGCCGGCACTACCGGAGCGGTGGCGATCATCGGCTGGCGTACACATCCGGCGTGGGATACTCCGCCGCTTGCAAGAGGCGAGGGAATGCAATGTTCCGTTGGTTTGAATCCCTGATTCCGGTATTCCCGCCCGTGGATGGGCGGATGCCACCACGCAAGGTGCTGCCGTTCTACCTGCACTACCTGCGCCCGGTGTGGCCGGTGCTGCTGGCCACGCTCATCGCCGGCCTGCTGCTGGCGCTGGTGGAAGTGGCCATGTTCGATTACCTGGGCCGCATCGTCGACATGGTCGCCGAGCAGCCGGGTGCCGATTTCTTCACGCGCCACGCCAACGAACTGGGCTGGATGCTGTTCATCACGGTCATCGCGCGACCGATCCTGGTCGGCCTGCACAACCTGCTGGTCAACCAGGCCATCGTGCCGGGCCTGAGCAACCGTTCGCGCTGGCTGATGCACAACTACGTGGTGCGGCAGAGCCTGAGCTTCTTCCAGAACGACTTCGCCGGCAGCGTCGCCAACCGGGTGATGCAGACCGGCACCTCGCTGCGCGAGTCGGCGGTGCAGATGGTCGATTCGCTCTGGTACATCGTGGTCTACACCGGCACCGCGCTGTACCTGTTCGCGCAGGCCGACTGGCGGCTGATGGTGCCGCTGATCCTGTGGCTGCTGGCCTACGCGGTGATCCTGTTCTACTTCGTGCCGCGCGCGAAGGAACGGGCGTGGATCGCCTCCGAGGCGCGTTCCAAGGCGATGGGCCGCATCGTCGATGGCTACACCAACATTCCCACGCTGAAGCTGTTCGCCCATGGCGGGCGCGAGCAGGCCTACGTGGCCGAGTCGATCCAGGAACTGGCGGTCAAGCACCGCGCGCAGACCCGCATCACCACCGGCATGGACCTGACCATCGCCATCGTCAACGGCTTCCTGATTGCCGGTACCTGCGGGCTGGCGCTGTGGCTGTGGAACGGCGGCCACATCACGGTCGGCGCGATCACCCTGGCCACCGGCCTGGTGATCCGCATCCACAACATGTCCGGCTGGATCATGTGGACCATCAACGGCATCTTCGAGGATATCGGCACGGTGCAGGATGGCATCACCACCATCGCCCAGCCGCTGACCGTGCAGGACCGCGAGGATGCGGTGCCGCTGCAGGTGACCCGCGGTGGCGTGCATTTCCAGGACATCCACTTCCACTATGGCAAGAAGGGCGGCGTGATCGCCGGCCTGGACCTGGTGGTGAAGCCGGGCGAGAAGATCGGCCTGGTCGGCCCGTCCGGCGCCGGCAAATCGACCCTGGTCAACGTGCTGCTGCGCCTGTACGACCTGGAAAGCGGCCGCATCCTGATCGACGACCAGGACATCGCCCATGTCACCCAGGAAAGCCTGCGCCAGCAGATCGGCGTGGTCACCCAGGACACCTCGCTGCTGCATCGTTCGATCCGCGACAACCTGCTGTACGGACGCCCGGATGCGACCGAGGAACAGCTGCGTGCTGCCGTGGCCAAGGCACGTGCCGAGGCCTTCATCGATACGCTGGTGGACGGGCAGGGTCGTCGTGGCTATGACGCCCACGTCGGCGAGCGTGGCGTGAAGCTGTCCGGTGGCCAGCGCCAGCGCATCGCCATTGCCCGCGTGCTGCTGAAGGACGCACCGATCCTGGTGCTGGACGAGGCGACCTCGGCGCTGGATTCGGAAGTGGAAGCGGCGATCCAGGACAGCCTGGACGAGCTGATGGGCGGCAAGACGGTGATCGCGATCGCGCACCGGCTGTCGACCATCGCGCGCATGGACCGGCTGGTGGTGATGGACCAGGGCCGCATCGTCGAGACCGGTACCCATGCCGAACTGATTGCGGCCGGCGGCCTGTATGCGCGGTTGTGGGCGCGGCAGACCGGTGGTTTCGTGGCGGCCGATCAATGATTGCTCTGCTGCTGGCACTCAGCCTGGCAACTCCGGCCGCGACTGCGGCGACAGCGCCGGTGGAAGGCGACCAGCTCGAGCAGGTCGTCCTGCTCAGCCGCCACAACCTGCGCGCGCCGGTGGTGGACTCCGGCGCTCTTGCCAACGCGACACCGGAAACCTGGCCGCGCTGGGATGTGGCTGCGGGTGAGCTGACCACCAAGGGCGGCGTGCTGGAGGTCTACATGGGCCGCTACATGGGCCAGTGGCTGCGGCAGGCACAGCTGTTGCCGGTGTCGGATTGCCCGCGGCCCGCCGACTTCCACGCCCATGCCAACAGCCTGCAGCGCACCCAGGCCACCGCGCAGTTCTTTGTGGCCGGTGCCTTCCCGGGCTGCCATGTTGTGATTGAACAGCGCATGCCGCTGGGCACCATGGACCCGCTGTTCAACCCGGTGATCCACCGCGATGACGCGGCCTTCCGCGAACGCGCGCAGTCGGCGATGCAGCAGGCGTTGGTACGTTCGCAGCTGGCACCGGCCCTGTCCGTGGTGGAGGCGATCACCCGCTATCCGCAGTCGGCGGCGTGCGAGGGCCATGGTGACTGCCGTCTGACCCTGGCCGGCACCCGCTTCAGCGCAGACGCGGGCAAAGAGCCGCGCGTCTTTGGATCCCTGGCCCTGGCCAGCGGGCTGGTCGATGCCCTGCTGATGGAGCACTACCAGGGAAGTGGCATTCCGCGCGAAGGCTGGGGCCGGTTGAACACAGAGGCGCAATGGCAGGCGCTGGCGCAGATCCGCAACGGCTACCAGGACATCCTGTTCGGACCACCCGAGGTGGCGCGGGATGTGGCCGGGCCGCTGCTGGAACGCGTGGATGCGTTGTTGGAGGATCCGGCCTCGCCGAAGGTGAACCTGCTGGTCGGCCACGATTCCAACATCGGTTCCGTATTGGCGGCGCTGGGCATCACCGACTACACGCTGCCAGGCCAGTACGAGAAGACACCGATCGGTGGCCTGCTGCAGTTCGAGCGCTGGCGTGACCGCCACAGCGGGGTGGAGCGTATCCGCCTGGCCTACGTCTACCCGACCAGCGCGCAGCTGCGTGATGCGCAGCCGCTGACCGAGGCGCAGCCGCCGGGCCGCGTCGCGCTGCGTGTGCCGGGGTGCGCGGCACAGGGCTGCACCGTCGCCGAATTCCAACATCTGCTGCATCCGGCAGCCCGCTGAGCCACGCCGCTAACGCAGCGGCGCACGCACGATGCCGTGCGTGGCCATCAGGGTAAGATCGCCTCCCAGCCGCGGCGAGTGAAATGGCCCGCGTGCGTGTGCCGCGTCGAACAGGCCACCATCGGGTGAGCGCAACCGGTAGAACTCGACCCAGCCGCTGGCCTGCAGCGGCAGCTGTGCAACGCCGGTCTGTTCGTTGAACCACGCAGGGTCCTTGCTGCCTTCAATGACGCGGCGGGCAAGGCGGTCGATGGCGTGATCCCGGCTGGCGTACCAGTCCTGGCCGCGCAGCCGCGCCAGTTCGGCCATCACCACCAGTGGCGCCAGCGCGTAATCGTGGTAGTGCAGGGCGCGTTGCCCGCGCGCCATTTCCAGCGGCAGGCTGCCATCGTCCTGGATGTCATCGATGCCCTTCTGGAAGGCGGCGTGGCCGCCCCGCCACAGGGCCTCGTCATCGGTGGCCAGACCGGTGGCCAGCACGCCCAGCCCGCCCCAGTAGTAGTGGTTGTTGCGGCGCCGTTTCGGATTGTCCCAGTACGCCAGGTTGGCACGCGCCAGCTGTTGCAGCCACGGATCGATGCGCGCGCGCTGCTGCGGGTCGGCCTGGTCATGCACCTTCAGGTAGGCCATGGCCACCGCATCGAGCATCCACTGCCGCATGTAGAACGACTGATCGTTGTTGACCCGGATCATCTGCCCGAGCATCGCGCCGTCCTTCGCCCATGCGCCCAGCCAGGCGAGCGTGCACTGCGCGGCGGCAGGGCTACCGTCGCGCAGATAGTCGTCGCTCATGCGCGCCACGTCCGCGGCATAACGGTCCAGCGGCGCGGTGGCATCGTGATTCTGCTGGTGCAGTGCCGGGTCGATCACCGAACCGGCCTTGTCGGTGTAGTAGCCCAGGGCGCGGATGTCGGGGTGTCCGATCGGTGGGGAAGGGCAGGCGGCGAAGGCAGTGCCGGCCGCCAAGGCAGCGGAAAGGAGGCCGAGGCGTAGCGCGAGTATGCGCATTGGAACCTGCAGGGAAAGGGAAGGCCGTGCGAACGATGCGCCCGGAGTCGTTTGCCAGTTGTGAGGCCGCGCAAGCCCGCTCTGCATGTGTTCAGGACCGGAGCGGCGCCTGAAGCTCAAGAGTCGGCTAGTCTGTCGTCATCAACTCAGCGGGAGGAAGTGGCGATGAAAATCACGGATTTTCTCGTGATGGACGGTGAGGGTGACGAGATCCCTGCTGATCCGCATGGCAACCATGTGGCTTTCAACTGTTTCGAGTGCGGATACCCGGTAGTGGCTGGCTCATTGGAAAACGAGCGGGGCAGCGATGAGGATTGCCCTGCAGCCTGTCGTGGCTGTGGTGTTGAGTACTTCGTAGATCTGCGGCTGGGCTCAAAGAAAATGTACATCCATCTGCTCTGACCCGGCAGCAGCCCAAGCAGGGGCGAACAGAAAAAGCGGCCCGGGTTTCCCCGGGCCGCTCCGCTTCATCTCACACCGTCCCGATCACTCGATCGGCTGGTCCAGCATCAGCTGGCGGGCGAAGCGCACCGGCGGTGCGCCGTAGGACAGCACCTGGTCGTGGTACGCCTTCAGGTTGAACTTGTCGCCCAGCTTTTCCTGCACCGCCTTGCGCGTATCGAAGTGTTCCTGCGCACCGACGAAGTAGGTCGGCAGCTGCGCCGAGGTCAGCTGTGCACGCACCCACTTGCCGGCCGCTTCGCTTTCCTGCTGGAACGCGTCGTGGGTCATCAGGTGCATCGCCTTTTCGCGATCCCAGTTGTCCACGTGCACGCCCTGGTCGAGGATCGCGTTGGAGATCGTGCGCAGGTAGAACTTCAGCTGCACCAGGTGGAACAGCGGGTCGTTGTTGAGGTAACCCTGCTCCTGCATCATGCGCTCGGTGTAGACCGCCCAGCCTTCGGCGAACAGGCCCGAACGCAGCACCGCACGCAGGGTGGAGGGGAACTTGGCCGAGTGCCAGCCCTCCAGGTAGTGGCCCGGGGTGCCTTCGTGGATGCTCAGCAGGTGGATCATGCGCGAGTTGTACTCACGCAGGAACGAGTCGACCTGCTTGTCGTTCCAGTCGTCCGGAATCGGCGACACGGCGTAGAAGGTCTTCAGGTTCTTGTCCAGCGGGCCCGGCGAATCGCAGTAGGCCACGGCCACGCCACGCTGGAACTCCGGCATCAGGATGATGTCCACCGGCGCGTCGGGCAGGGTCACCAGGTCGTGTTCGCGCACGAACGCGGTGGACTGCTCCAGCGCGGCCTTGGCATCGTCGACCACCTTGTCGCGTGCCGGCTTGTCGGCGTAGGCCAGTTCCAGCGCGGCTTCGATCGCCTTCTGCTGCTGTTCGTCGGTCGGCTGGGCCGGCATCTCCGGCGCACCCGGCTTGTCTTTCAGCACGGTCTGCGCGATGCCATACATGTCTTCGCGCACGCGCTTGAGTTCGGCGCGCGCACGCTCACCGATCTCCTGTCGCGACAGCGACGAACTCAGCGCGAACTTCAGCTTCTGGTCGTATTTTTCCGCACCGATGCGGAAATCGCCCTTGGCGTTCGGCACCAGGGTCTTGTCCAGCCAGGCCTGCTGCTCGTCCACCGCCTTCTTCAGGCCGTCGATGGCGGCCTGCAGGCGCTGCTGGTCGGCCTGCGGCAGTTCACCGATGTGCGGGGTGATGAAGGTATCGACGATGCTGAGGATGCCCTTGTTCTGCTTGGCCACCGTCTCGGCGTGGATCTTCGGCACGCGGGCCGGGTCCAGGTTCTCGCGGGCCTGGGCGAAGATCGCCGGCAGCTTTTCCATGCGTGCGGTAGCCGACTTCAGGCGTTCCGGCAGTGGCGCGAACTCGCGAGCCATCAGGCCATAGATCGCGCTGCCGGCAATGCCGTTGTACAGCTGCGGGTCCCACTTGCCGGACTGGAGTACTTCGGCGTTCCAGATTTCCGACTGCAGCTGGTTGCGCAGGATCGCCGCGTCCACCTGGTTCTCGCGGCCCAGCTTGGCCACCTCGATCTTGTCCAGCTCGCCCAGCAGCGCCTTGTAGGCGGCCACGGTCTTCTGCTGGCCGGCGGCGCTCAGGTCGTCCAGCTCGCTGTCGTAGCGGTGGTCGCCGATCTGGGTGGCGCTGACCGGCGACAGCTGCATCCATGTGTCCAGGGCGCGCTTGGACAGATCGGCGAAGGCGGCATCGACGGCGGCGTCACCGGCCTGCTGGCTGGCGGCCGGGGTGGAACCGGTGGTCGGGGCGTCGGCCGGCTGGCAACCGGCCAGGGCGGCGACCAGGGCGAGGGCAAGGAGATGCGGGCGCATCGGCGTTCCTGTACAGGGTCAAACCCCGAGCATAGGCCGCTGGGGATGCTTTGTCCCCGTGCCATAGGATTACCATGGGCGCCGACAAGGACTCTCCAGCGGAGCGCAGGACATGGAATACCAGGGAAGCTGCCATTGCGGCAGGATCGCATTCACCGTGCAGGCCGAAGCGCCGATCAGCGATGTCATCGACTGCAACTGCTCGATGTGCCGGCGCCGCGGCGGCCTGCTGTGGTTCGCCCCGCGCGAGGCGTTCCAGCTGACCACCGCCCCGGCCGACGTGGCCACCTACCACTTCAACAAGGCGCACATCGACCACCACCATTGCCGCGAATGCGGCATCGCGCCCTACAGCGAAGCGGTGGATCCGCGTACCGGCGCGCCGATGGTGGCGGTGAACGTGCGCTGCGTGCCGCAGGTGGACCTGGCCACGCTGGCGGTGATGTCCTACGACGGAGCTGCGCTTTGAGGCCGCTGCGTGCGTGGACGCGGGCCGCGGCGATGCCGGTGCTGCTGCTGGCGCTGGCTGCCTGCGCCCAGAGTGGCCAGCGGGCGGCGGAAGCAGGCGCCAGTGCGGCCGACGCCGCCGTTGCTTCGCCGGAGGGTGCGTTCCTTGCCTACGAGCATGACGTGCAGGTACAGCTGGATGCGGCGCAGATCGCGCCGCGCATCCGGCAGATCGCCCAGGCCTGCCAGAGCGCGACGTTCGGCGACTGTGCGGTGCTGCAGGTCGACCAGCGCAGTGGCGAGCAGCCCAGTGGTGAGGTCAAGGTGCGTATCGCGCCCAAGGGGACCGAGCCGTTGATCGCCATGGCCGGCGAGGGTGGCACGCTGCAGGCGCGCAGTACGCGCGCCGAGGACCTCGCGCAGCAGGTGGTCGACACCGCACTGACCAGGGCGCGGCTGGAGAAGGAGCATGCGCGGCTGCTGTCCTACCAGGACCGCAAGGATCTGAAGGTCGAGGACCTGATGGCGATCACCACGCGCCTGTCGGAGATCGAGGCCGGCGTCGAGCAGGCCAACAAGGATGCCGCACAGCAGCGCCGGCGCATCGATACCCAGCTGGTGACGCTCCATTTCGACACCACCTCCGGCCAGCGCAGCCGCAGTGAGATCGGTGACGCACTGCGTGAATCGGGCAGCATCCTCAACACCAGCGTTGCGTTCCTGATCCGTGCCGCCGCCGCGTTGCTGCCGGTGGGCGTGCTGGCATTGATCGCCGCCTGGGGCGTGCGCGCGTGGCTGCGCCGTCGTCGTCGCCGCAAGCTGCCGCCCACTTCCTGATCCGTCCGTGGTGTGCCGGCCCTTGGCCGGCACTGCCCGGGTCAGCCTTCGTCGGTTTCGTATTCGACGAACACGTCCAGCTCGAGTGCCAGTTCCTGCACCGCATCGCGCACCTTCTGCGCGGTGCTTTCATTGCCGACTTCCACTTCCAGTTCATGGATGCCCGGGCCGATGTCATCGGACAGCCCGGCCGAGCTGGAGTCGTCGTCGTCCATGTGCGGCATCAGGTCGTCGGTTTCCTCGACGTGTTCGATGCCTTCCAGGCCGAGCAGCAGGTCGCTGATGGCGCGGGCGTCGTCTTCGGTTCCGGTGATGCGCAGTCGCAGCATGGCCATGGCATGGGTACGTTGTGGGGTTCGACAGCAGCCTAGCCAGCGCGAAGCAAAGAACGGGTGAGGGCGCAGTCAGGCGTGCGTAGGTGTGCGCCCCAGCAGGCTGTCCGGCAAGGCGGGAATCGGCGTGCGTTCGTCCTGCGCCTGCTCCAGCAACCAGTCGATGAACAGGCGCGCGGCCTGGCTTGGCGGTTGCCCTTCCGCGTGCACCACGTGATACGCGTAGCGCGCCTTCAGCGCCGGTCCGGGCAGGCGCACCACCTCGTAGCGCTGCAGGTAGGGCTGGGCGATGTGGGTGCGCGCCAGCACCGCGCCCATGCCGTACACCGCGGCGCGCATCGCATCGGTACTGTCGGCGAAGGTATGCATCGGCGGCAGCGGCGAGGGCGGGCGCACGCCGGCATGGCGGAACCAGTCGCGCCAACCCTGCGGCGACAGATCGGTCAGCAGCGGCAGGCCGGCGATGCGTGCCGGATCGGCCAGGGATTCAACGCCGGCCAGCGCCGGCGACGCCACCGGGAACAGGTAGTCGTCCATCAGGTGCTGCGCGCGCAGGCCGGGCCACTGGCCCAGCCCATAACGGATGCCGACTTCCGGGCCGTTGTCGTCGTAGCGATCCAGCCCGCTGCCGGTATGCAGCTCGATGCGGATGTGCGGATGTGCCTGGGTGAAGCGTGGCAGCCGGGGCAGCAGCCAGCAGTAGGACAGCGAACGCAGGGTGGTGATCCGCAGTGGCACGCTGTCGGCATCCGGGTGCAGATGGTGGGCGACCGCTGCGACGTCGGTGAAGGCGGCACTGGCCGCGTCGGCCAGCTGCCGGCCTTCTGCAGTCAGGCGCACGCCTCGGGCGTGGCGCAGGAAGAGCCGGGTCTCCAGCACTTCTTCCAGGCGGCGCACGTGGTGGCTGACCGCGCTGGCGGTCAGGTGCAATTCCTGCGCGGCCTGGGCGAAGTTCTGGTGGCGTGCGGCGACCGCGAACACGGCCAATGCGGGGAGCAGGGAAGGGCGTAGCTGCATGTCCAGCCTCAAACCATATTTGTGGCTGGCGGCGATACTACGCGCTTGTGCGGCGGGCGTCTTCGCCCGATCCTGTGTGCCTTGGCGAGGAACCGACGATGGACGGAGGCAGGGCATGAATGCGGTCCCACAGGCGGCCGAGCGCGACTGGCGCACGCCGTTGGAATTGACTCTGCTGGGCGCCATCTGGGGTTGCTCGTTCCTGTTCATGCGGGTGGCGGTGCCGTCGTTCGGCCCGTTCGCCCTGGTCGAGGTGCGGCTGGTACTGGGCGCGCTGGTGCTGCTGCCGTTCCTGTGGCGCGCCCGCGCGCAGTTCCCGCCGCGGCGATGGCTGTGGCTGGCTCCGATCGGCCTGATCAACTCGGCGTTGCCGTTCGTGCTGTTCGCCTATGCCGCCGAACAGGCACCGGCTGCGATCGGCGCGATCTGCAATGCGATGACGGTGCTGTTCGCCGCGCTGATCGCCTTCCTGTTCTTCGGCGAGAAGATCGGCATGCGCCGTGCCGGTGCGCTGCTGGTCGGTTTTGCCGGCGTGGTGGTGCTGGCCACGGCCAAGGTGTCGGGCCTGAGCATCGGCACCGCGGTGATCGCCGGCGCTGCGGCGTCGCTGCTGTACGGCCTGGGTGTGAACCTGGTGAAGCGGCACATGACCGGCCTGCCGTCGGCAGCCGCTGCTGCGGCGACGTTGTCGTGCGCTTCGCTGTGGATGCTGCCAATGGCGGTGAGCCACTGGCCACAGGCGGCGATTCCGCTCAAGGCGTGGGGTGCGGCGATTGCCCTGGGCGTGGCCTGCACCGGCCTGGCGTTCCTGATGTTCTACCGCCTGATCGGTCGCATCGGCCCATCACGCGCATCGACGGTGACCTATCTGATTCCGCTGTTCGGCGCGGCGTTCGCGTGGTTGTTCCTGGGGGAGGCGGTGACGGTGCAGATGTTGATTGCCGGTGCGTTGATTCTGGGGAGCGTGGCGGTGAGCCAGAAGGGCTGAGGGCGTCGACGCACTGGTAGTGCCGGGCGCTGCCCGGCAGCTCTTTTCCGCGCCTGCGGGGAGGTGTCACTTTCTTTGCTCGTGCACCGCGCTGCAGGAGCAGCGTGGAACGGCGCAGCCGGCCCGTAGGGTGGCGCACATGGATGTGCGCCATCAAGAAAGTAACCAAAGAAACACGCCGCCGGCCGCGAGCCGGTGCTACGCACCGGTACCCTGTGCTCCTCGGTCCGTCGAGGGACGGCGCGGGAACTCGCTGCGCTCAGACACCCGCACCTCTTCGCCCTCGCCAGACCTGCGGTGCTCGGTTCGCTCAAGGCGGACCCAACGTCCAAAGCGACCGCATCATTCGCCGTGCATGGTCCGGCACTGTCGCTGCTCGCACTCGCGGCTGTGGCCTTTGATCTGGGTCCGCCTTGAGCGAGCCGAGCATCGCAGGGGAATCAGGGGCGAAGAGGTGCCGATGTCTGAGCGCAGCGAGTTCGGCACCGCCCCCTGATTCACCGAGAAGCGCAGGGAACCGACGTGCGAAGCACGGCGGCTCGCGACCTGGCGGCGCGTTTATTTTGGTTACTTTTTTTTCGCGCGAAAAGAAAAGTAACGCCCATGAACGATGAAGCGCCTTCAGCACGCGTAACGTGCGGAAACCATCACCGCACCGGCACCGGAATATTGCAAAGATCGATATGCCCCGCCGGGCGCTTGTAGAAATCATCCACGCGATTGCGCCGCGCCTCCACCGTATCGGCGAAGGTCTTCGAATCGGTACGCAGCACCTGGATCGGCGTGCGCTCGGCCACCGGCACGTCGCTGGCACGGCGGATCGACACGATCGGCGTGCGCAGCTTCGGGTCGGCATAGAAACCCATCGGCGCCGGACCGCGCGGGGTCGCGCTGAGCAGCTCCATCCCCTTCAACACGCGTCCCACCAGGGTGATGTTGCGGTCCAGCTGGCGCGGCGACTGCCCGGTCACCACGTACAGTTCGGCGCCGATGCTGCTGTCTTCCTCGTTGCTGCGGCCGGCGCCGAGCATGCCGTAGCAGTGCGCCAGCCAGGCCTTGCCGGCCTGCGGATCCTGGCCGACCGGGAAGCCGTCAACGAAGCCGGTCTGCGCCGCCCAGCCATCGCGGTCCGGCAACACACTCACCTTCAGGCCGGCGCTGGCGCGTTCGAATTCGGCCGGCAGCTTGCGTGCGGCGCTGCCGAACGACTTGGCCTTGGCCGCGTCATCGGCGTCGGCATCGCCGAACTGCACCACGAAGTTGTCCTGCGAACGGTAGATGCTGGTGCCGTCCCAGAAGTGTTCGTGGGCGAAGGTCTGGATGTTGGCGACATGGCGTGGGGCGAACTGCGGCGCCAGTTCGATGATCACCCGGCCAGCCGGCAGGTCCATGTAGAGCAGGTTGGCCGGGTCCGGCGTGCGCCAGTCGCTGGCCGCCGACGCGTCGAGGATCTGCTGCGGGCTGCGGTAGGGCGTGGCCGCGTTGGCCAGCGCGGGCAGCAGGCAGGCCAGGGCGAGGGCGGTCAGGGCAAGGCGACGGCGGTGCGGCATGGGAACCCCGGAACATGAACGAGGCTTCGATTCTGCGCGAGCGGCCCGGCCACGCCAACCGGCACGATGACTAACGACACATTCGCTATACCGAACTTCGCACTACTGTGGACTTCAACGTAGCGGAGGGCCGGTCATGGTCGAAGACGATGTCCACCTGAAGAAGTTCCAGAAGGAGCTGAGCGCTGGAACCGTGTCGCTGGCCCTGCTGGCGGTGCTCGCCCGGGCCGGGCAGCCGCTGTACGGCTACCTCATTGCCAAGGAGCTGGAGCGGGTGGGCGAGGGCGTGCTGAGCGGCAAGCAGAGCGCGCTGTACCCGGTGCTGCGCAACCTGGAAGGGGCCGGCCTGCTGGAAAGCCATGTCGAGCCGTCCAGCAGCGGGCCGCCGCGGCGCTACTACCGCATCAATGAACGTGGCCGCGAGGTGCTGGCGCAATGGCGCCAGGCCTGGCAGGCCACCCGCGATTCCGTCGATTCCGTGTTGGAGGGGGTACCGCAATGAACGACCCGAGCCTGGCAGGCCGTGCCCTGCCGACCACCATTCCGCAGTACCTGGCGCAGCTGCGCGCGGCGCTGGAAGGCGCCGACCCGGCGATGGTGCAGGACGCCCTGTACGACGCCGAGGAGTACCTGCGTTCGGAGCTGGCGGCGCAGCCCGGCCGAAGCGAGGCCGAGGTGATCGCCGACGTCGCCGGCAGCTATGGCGCGCCGGACGAAGTGGCCGAGATCTACCGCGAGACCGAAGTGACGGTGAACCGCGCGCTGCGCACGCCGCGTGCGGATACCTCGCCGGTGCTGCGTGCGGCAGCCGAGGCCAGTGGCGTCGAGCCGGCCGCACCGCCGCCGGCGCCGGTTCAGCGCTCGCTGCTGGCGCGCTTCTTCGGCGTGGTGGCGGATCCGCATACCTACGGCGCGCTGTTCTACATGCTGCTGTCGCTGGCCACCGGCATCTTCTTCTTCACCTGGGTGGTGACCGGCCTGTCGCTGTCGCTGGGCCTGCTGATCCTGATCATCGGCATTCCGCTGACCGTGCTGTTCTTCGGCTCGGTGCGCGGGCTGGCATTGCTGGAAGGGCGGCTGGTGGAAGCACTGCTGGGCGAACGCATGCCGCGCCGACCGCGCTACACCGACCGCAGCCGCACCTGGCTGCAGCGTATCGGCGACATGTTCACCGATGGCCGCACCTGGCTGACCCTGCTGTATTTCGTGCTGATGCTGCCGCTGGGCATCATCTACTTCACCATCGCGGTGACGCTGCTGTCGTTGTCGCTGGGCATGATCTGGGCACCGGTGGCGGCGATCTTCAGCGGCGATATTCCGGGCATCTATGTGGACGGCGTGAATGTGCTGCCGATGGCGGCCTCGCCGCTGGTAGCGATCGTGGTTGCCGCCGTGGGTGCGCTGCTGCTGGTGCTGACCCTGCATCTGGCACGCGGCATCGGCAAGCTGCACGGGCTGATCGCCAAGAACCTGCTGGTGCGGCTGTAACCGCGAATCCACGCTTGGGTGGGGGCCAACCTCGGTTGGCACGCTCCATCAGCTATCGAAATGCCTGACGGGCTCGGCTTTGGTAGGTGCCAACCTCGGTTGGCACGCTCCATCAGATGCCGGGATTGACGGTAGAGCGCCAACCAAGGTTGGCATCTACCAGGTCGTACCGACCAAGGTCGGCACCCACCATGGGCGAGTTACCCCGCCTTGCGGCGCAGTGGGGTCACGTTGCTCTTCTTCTTCGTGGCCTTCGCCGCCGGTGCCTCGGCATGCGCGGCGAAGAAGTCGCGCACCTTCGGGTACACCACTTCGCGCCAGCGGCGGCCGCTGAAGATGCCGTAGTGACCGGCACCTTCGACGATGAAATGCTCGCGGCGGTCTGCACTGATGCCGGTGCACAGTGCCTGCGCCGCTTCGGTCTGGCCGAGGCCGGCGATGTCGTCCAGCTCGCCTTCGATGCTCAGCAGCGCGGTATCGCGGATGGCCGACGGGTCGACCTTCTCGCCATTGACCACCCACTCGCCACGCGGCAGCAGGAAGTCCTGGAACACCACGCGGATGGTGTCCAGGTAGTACTTGGCCGGCATGTCCAGCACCGCGTTGTACTCGTCATAGAAACGACGGTGCGCGTCGGCGTCTTCCAGGTCGCCCTTGACCAGGTCGGTGTAGAAATCCCAGTGCGAGCTGAAATGGCGGCTGGGGTTCATCGACAGGAAGCCGGCATGCTGCAGGAAGCCCGGATACACGCGGCGACCGGCGCCGGGGTAGCTGGGCGGCACGGTGTGGATGACGTTGTTCTCGAACCACGACAGCGGGTTCTGCGTGGCCAGGTTGTTCACTGCAGTCGGGCTGCAGCGCGCATCGATCGGGCCGCCCATCATCACCAGCGTGCGCGGCGTCGGTTCGCCACGGCTGGCCATCAGCGAAACCGCGGCCAGCACCGGCACGGTCGGCTGGCACACGCTCACCACGTGCAGGCGCTCAACGCCAAGGTGGCGGATGAATTCCTGGATGTAGGCGATGTAGTCGTCCAGGCCGAACTCACCTTCGCTGGACGGCACCATGCGCGCATCCACCCAGTCGGTGACGTACACGCGGTGGTCGCGCAGCAGGGTGCGCACGGTATCGCGCAGCAGGGTGGCGTGGTGGCCGGACAGCGGCGCGACCACCAGCACGAACGGCTGGTTGAGCATGGTGTGCAGCTGGTCGGCTTCATTGCTGTGGCGCTTGAAGCGCAGCAGCTTGCAGAACGGCTTGCTCACTTCCTCGTGCACCACGATCGGCACGCGCTCGCCATCGACGTCGATTTCGTTGATGCCCCACTCGGGCTTCTCGTAATCCTTGCCGATGCGATGAAACAACTCGTTGACCGCGGCCAGGCGATCGGCACCCGGCATCTGCGACCACCAGTGGCCCGGGTTGGCGAAGAATTTGGCGTTGGCCTGGGCCTGGTGCACCCAGGGGGCGAGCAGGTTGCGGGTCAGTTCGTGCAGTTGATAGAGCATGACGACCGAATATGTATGGTCATATGTTGCCGCGCAGCATATCCCATCCGGGTGTCCCGCAGGTTAAGTTGGCTGAAAATAATGAATCCGGATTCACATCCGTTCCAGCGCGGCGGCATCGCCTGCCAGGGCGGGGCCGAGCCAGCAGTGCGACCCGACCGGCTGCAGGCCGTGCCGGGCCATCGCGCGGCGGTACCAGCGTGCCGGGCGGGCCTGGAAACCGTCGTGGTCGCCCTCGAATGCGTCCTCGGCGGCGAAGGTCTCCAGGAAGGCCACGCCGCCGGTCAGCTCGGCCACGCCGGCCAGGCCGGCGCGCAGCTCGCGGTCGGGCACGTAGTGCATCACGTCCGAGCAGACCAGCAGGTCGACCGGGGCACAGGGCCGCAGCCAGGCGAAATCGCCGAAGCTGGCCAGGTGCAGGTTGCGGGTCCTGCCGTAGCGGCGCACAGCGTACTCGCTGCTGTCGAAGCCGAGGTATTCGACCTTCGGACGCAGCTTCAGCAGCGGCGCACGCCAGGCGCCTTCGCCGCAGCCGATATCCAGCACGCTGCGGATCGGTCGCTCCAGGTAGTACTCGGCACTGGCCACGGCCAACGCGACCTTGCGCGCCAAGCGGGCGCTGCCGCCGATGTCGGCGCGGCGGTACCAGCGTTGGAAGTAGGCGGCGTCGTAGGTCTTGTCCATCGGGGGCGGCATGCTCGGGAAAACGGCGCCTATCGTACGGGGTTGCGGCGCGCCATGCGTCGATGTGTCGCGGCGTGCACGCCTGCAGCGGCTTCGCCACGGCATGCGAGAATGACCGCCCATCTACGCCAGCCGCCGGAGCAAGCGCATGCAGAGCTACTACTGGGTGAAGACCTTCCACATCGTGTTCGTGGTGGCGTGGATGGCGACGGTGTTCTACCTGCCGCGCATCCTGGTCAACCTGGCCGAGACCGTGGGCCAGCCGGCCGTGACCGAGCGCCTGCAGCTGATGGGCCTGCGCCTGTACCGCTTCGGCCATTCGATGTTCGGCCTGGCCTTCCTGCTGGGCCTGGTGCTGTGGCTGGGCTACAAGGTCATCCCGGATTTCCCGACCATGGTGGCGCCGGGCGGCGCTGGCTGGCTGCATGCCAAGCTGGGGCTGGTGGTGGTGCTGCTGGCGTATTTCATCTGGATCGGGCGGCTGCTGAAGGGCGTGGCCAAGGGCAGGGCGCTGCCGTCGTCGCGCGCGCTGCGCTGGATCAACGAGATCCCGCTGCTGGCGTTCATTCCGATCGTGTGGCTGGTGCTGGCCAAGCCGTTCTGAGATCCCGCGTGCTCGAACGTGTCACTTTCTTGCTCGTGCAAGAAAGTAACCAAAGAACACGCCGCCGAACGCGAGCCGGTGCTGCGCACCGGTTCCCTGTGCTTCTCGGTGAATAAGGGGACGGCGCCGAACTCGCTGCGCTCAGACACCGGCGCCTCTTCGCCCCAGATTCCCCTGCGATGCTCGGCTCGCTCATGGCGGACCCGAACGTCAACGGCCGCAGCTGCACCCAGTAGATTCACGCCATGCTTGGGTGCTGTGCGAGGTACAGACAAAAAAAGCCGGGCATCTGCCCGGCTCTTTTTTATCCGACGTCAGGTAGCGATCACGCGGCTTCGTACGTGCCGTAGCTGCGCAGGCGGGTGTATCGCTGTTCCAGCAGCTGTTCGGTGGGCAGCTTTTCCAGCGCGTCCAGTTCGTTCAGCAGCACGGCCTTCAGGCGCTTGGCCATCTGCATCGGGTTGCGGTGGGCGCCACCGGTCGGCTCGCGCACGACCTTGTCGACCAGGCCCAGGCTCTTCAGGCGCGGGGCGGTCAGGCCCAGCTGCTCGGCCGCGTCCTTGGCCTTGCCGGCGTCCTTCCACAGGATCGAGGCGCAGCCTTCCGGGGTGATGGTCGAGTACACCGAGTACTCCAGCATCACGGTGCGGTCGCCCACGCCCAGCGCCAGCGCACCGCCGGAGCCGCCTTCACCGATCACGGTACAGATGATCGGCACCTTCAGTTCAGCCATCTCGATCAGGTTGCGTGCGATCGCTTCGGACTGGCCGCGCGATTCGGCGTCGATGCCCGGCCAGGCGCCGGCGGTGTCGATCAGGGTCAGTACCGGCAGGCCGAAGCGTTCGGCCATCTTCATCAGGCGCAGCGCCTTGCGGTAACCCTCCGGCTTGGGCATGCCGAAGTTGCGCTTGATCTTTTCCTTGGTGTCGCGGCCCTTCTGGTGGCCGATCACCATCACCGCGCGGCCGTTGATGCGGGCCAGGCCGCCCATGATGGCCTTGTCGTCGGCGAAGGCGCGATCACCGGCCAGTTCCTGGAACTCATCGCAGATGATGCGGATGTAGTCGGCGGTATACGGGCGCGACGGGTGGCGGGCCAGCTGCAGCACCTGCCACGAGGTCAGGTTGCGGAAGATCTGCGCGGTGCGCATGCGCAGCTTGTCCTGCAGCGCGTGCACTTCGGCCTCGACATTGACCGCCGGCCCGGCACTGGCGTTGCGCAGCTCCTGGATCTTGGCTTCCAGGTCGGCGATGGGTTGCTCGAAGTCGAGGTAGTTCGGATTCATCGGAAGCCGTCGTGTAAAGAAGAGGGGAATTCTAGCCGAATGCGTGCAAACCGCCCGTACGCCCTCGTCTGGAAGGCGACGGTAGCGCAGCCGGGCAGGGGGCGCCAGTCAGCCCGGGGCGCGGGCCACAGCCTCAGCTGGCCCACGGCGGGCTGTAGCGCACCTTCAGCGTGCGCACGGCCGGATCGGCGCGCAGCGCCTCCATCAGCTTGGAGTCGATGCGCACCGCGCTCTGCCCGGAGACATCAAGCATGCCGGCCACGCCGCCCTGTGGGCCCTTCAGCAGCAGGTCCAGGCGCAGCGGGGTGCGCCCCGGGCGATGGCGATCGAGCAGGGCATCGATGCGTTCCCAGACCGGGCGCTGCTGGCGCAGGTCCAGGCGCAGCGACAGCCGCGTGGCGTAGTTGGCGCAGACTTCGTCGAAATCCCAGACCTGGCGGATGCGCAGCGCGAAGCCGCCGTTGAACTCGTCCTCGCGCAGGCCGCCCTTGACCACCAGGATGCGGTCCTTGGTCATCAGGTGGCCGAACTCGGCCATCGCGTCGGAGAACGCGCTGCACTCGACGCGGCCGCGACCGTCCTCAAGCTGGATGAAGATCTGGCTTTCGCCCTTGCGGCGCACGCCGACCACCTGGCCGGCCAGCACCGTCTGCACTTCCGGGCGCCAGCGCTTCTCGCCACCGCCGCCACCGCCGCTGTTGGCGCTCCAGATCTTCTCCACCGAACCCAGGTCGTTGCCGACCAGGTCACGCACATCGTCGCGCCACGGATCAAACGGGTGGCCGCTGAGGTAGAAGCCCAGCGTGTCGCGCTCGCCGTTCAGGCGCTGCAGCAACGGCCATTCATCGGCCTGGGGCAGGTCCAGCTGGATCGTGGTTGCACTCGGGTCGGGGCCGCCAAACAGCGAGTTCTGGCCGGACGCGCGCTCGCGTGCCATCTGGTCGGTGGCCTTGATCACCTCCGGCAGCTGCAGCATCAGCGAGGCGCGGTTGTGGCCGAGCTCGTCCAGCGCGCCGCAGTTGATCATCGCTTCCAGCGTGCGCCGGTTGAGCTTGGCCGAGCCGACGCGCGTGCAGAAGTCGAGCAGGTCCTTGTACTCGCCGCCCTTCAGACGCTCGTCGACCACGGCTTCGCAGGCACCCTGGCCAACGCCCTTGATCGCGCCCAGGCCGTACTGGATGGTGTCCGGCGTCACCGCTTCGAACATGAAGGCCGACTGGTTCACCTTCGGCGGCAGCACGGTCAGGCCGAGGTTGCGCACCTCGTCGAGGAAGCCCACCACCTTGTCGGTGTTGTCCAGGTCCGAGGACAGCGTGGCCGCCATGAACTCGGCCGGGTAATGGCGCTTCAGCCATGCGGTCTGGTAGCTGACCAGCGCGTAGGCGGCGGCGTGCGACTTGTTGAAACCGTAGCCGGCGAACTTCTCCATCAGGTCGAAGATCGCATCGGCCTTGGCCTCGTCCACGCCGTCCTTGGCCGCGCCTTCGCGGAAGATCTCGCGGTGCTTGGCCATTTCCGCCGGCACCTTCTTGCCCATCGCGCGGCGCAGCAGGTCGGCGCCGCCCAGCGAGTAGCCGCCGACGATCTGCGCCATCTGCATCACCTGCTCCTGGTACACCATGATGCCGTAGGTGTCCTTCAGGATCGCTTCGGTACGCGGATCGGGATAGATGATTTCTTCCTGGCCGTGCTTACGCGCGTTGAAGGAAGGAATCAGGTCCATCGGGCCGGGGCGGTACAGCGACACCAGCGCAATCAGGTCTTCGAAACGGTCGGGGCGCGCGTCCTTCAGCAGGCGGCGCATGCCCGAGGATTCGAACTGGAACACTGCGCCGGTATTGCCGTTGGCGAAGATGTCCTTGTAGGTGGGCGTGTCGTCCAGCGGGATCGCGGCGATGTCCACCGGCGGGATGCCGGCGCGCTCATGGCGCTTGTTGATCGCCTTCACCGCCCAGTCGATGATGGTCAGCGTGCGCAGGCCGAGGAAGTCGAACTTCACCAGGCCCACTTCTTCCACGTCGTTCTTGTCGAACTGGGTGACCGGGTTCTTGCCGAGCCCGTTCTCGTCATGTTCGGCGTACAGCGGGCAGAACTCGCTCAGCGGCTCCGGCCCGATCACCACGCCACCGGCGTGCTTGCCGGCGTTGCGGGTCAGGTCTTCCAGCTGCAGCGCCAGGTCGATCAGGTCGCGGACATCGTCCTCGGTCTCGTAGCGCTGGATCAGTTCGGCCGAGGCCATTTCCGAGCTGGGGCCTTCCTTGCCCTTGCCCAGCGCATCCTTCAGGTGGATGCCGAGGATGTTCGGAATCAGCTTGGAAACGCCGTCGACCAGGCCGTACGGGAAGCCGAGCACGCGGCCGGAGTCGCGCACCACCGCCTTGGCGGCCATGGTGCCGTAGGTGATGATCTGGCTGACGCGCTCGCGCCCGTACTTGCGTGCGACGTAGTCGATCACCTCGTCGCGGCGATCCATGCAGAAGTCGATGTCGAAGTCGGGCATCGACACGCGTTCCGGGTTCAGGAAGCGCTCGAACAGCAGGTTGTACGGCAGCGGGTCCAGGTCGGTGATCTTCAGCGCCCACGCCACCAGCGAACCGGCACCCGAACCACGGCCGGGGCCGATCGGAATGCCCTGGTTCTTGCCCCACTGGATGAAGTCGGCCACGATCAGGAAGTAGCCCGGGAAGCCCATCTTGATGATGGTGTTGAGTTCGAACTCCAGGCGCTCGAAGTACTCCTCGCGGGTCTTGCCCGGCGCCAGCGGATTCTTCTCCAGGCGTTCTTCCAGGCCATCGCGCGACATCTTCTGGATCCAGGTGTCCAGGGTCTCGTCGTCGGGCACCGGGTAGTTGGGCAGGAAGTAGGTGCCCAGCCGCATCTCGATGTTGCAGCGCTCGGCCAGCGCCAGCGTGTTGTCGATCGCATCGGGGATGTCGGCGAACAGCGCACACATCTCCTCGGCCGACTTCAGGTACTGCTGGTCGCTGTACTCGCGCGGGCGCTTGGGGTCGTCCAGCACGCGGCCGGTGGAGATGCACACACGCGCTTCGTGCGCGCTGAAATCCGACGGTGACAGGAAGCGCACGTCATTGCTGGCCACCACCGGCAGGCCACGCTGGCCGGCGGCCATCAGCGCGAACTGGTTGAAGGTCTCCTCGCCTTCGCGGCCGGTACGGGTCAGTTCCAGGTGCAGGCCATCGCCGAACACGCGCTGCCAGTCGGCCAGCTGCTGTTCGGCCAGCTCATGCTTGCCGTCCAGCGCCAGGCGCCCGGCCAGGCTCTGCCGCCCGGCCAGCGCGAACAGGTTGGCGTTGCCGGCCTTCAGCCAGTCCGGATGCACGGCCACGCCGCCTTCCGGGCGATGGCCTTCCATCCAGGCGCGGGTCAGCAGCCGCGACAGGCTCAGGTAGCCCTCGCGGTCGCGGCACAACAGGGTCATCCGCCAGGGGTCCTGGCCTTCCTCGGCGATCAGCACGTCGGCGCCGGCGATCGGCTTGATGCCCACGCCTTCGGCGGCCTTGTAGAACTTGACCAGGGCGAACAGGTTGTTGAGGTCGGTCACCGCCAGCGCGGGCAGCCCGAGCTCGACCGAGCGTGACAGCAGGTTGGCCTGCTTGGCCTTCTTCGGGTCCGCCTGGTCCGGCTTGGCCGGCACACGGATGGTCGAGTCCGCCAGCGAGAACTCGGTGTGGACGTGGAGATGTACGAAGCGGGAGTTGGACATGCCGGACCAGGTTGGAGCGCGCGGGCCCCGGGTGCCGACGGGGAAATCGTCGCCGGGGTCGGGAAGCGCTGGAGTGCCCGGTCAGGGTAGCGAGGGCAGGGGGTGCCGACAAGCTCTTGACGGCACGCGATATCGCATTCGCGCTATCGCTACGCAGGGTCCGCAGGCGAACCGTGGGCCCGGTCCCACCATGCTTCCCGACCCTCGCGCCGTGGGCGCGTCCCCATGACCCAGGGGACTATTCCCCAGCGGGATTGCAGCAGCCGTTCAGGTGGTCGCGAGGATGGCCGCCCCTTGCGGCGCTTCCAGGCATTCGCGCACCGGGGCGAAGCTGCGGCGGTGCTCGCCGCAGGGGCCGTGTTCACGCAGGGCGGCCAGGTGGGCCGGGGTGCCATAGCCCTTGTGCTGTTCGAAACCGTACTGCGGGTGACGAGCGTGCACGTCCTGCATGTAGCGGTCGCGCGAGACCTTGGCCAGGATCGAGGCGGCCATGATCGCGCGGTCGATGCCGTCGCCGCCGACCAGGGCCTGCGCAGGCAGCACCAGCCCCTTCGGAACCACGTTGCCATCGATGCGGGCGAAGCCGGCCACATGGGCCACGGCGGCGACCACCTCGCGCATGCCCTGCAGGGTGGCCTGGTAGATGTTCAGGCGATCGATGGTGTCCACGTCGACCAGCACCACATGCCAGGCCAGGGCCCGCTCGATGATGCGGTCATGCAGTTGCTCGCGGCGCGCGGCGGCGAGCTGCTTGGAATCATCCAGGCCGTTGATGCGTGGCCTTGCCGGGTCGAACACCACCGCGGCAACGGCCACCGGCCCGGCCAGCGGGCCGCGCCCGGCCTCGTCAACGCCTGCGATCAGGCGCTCGGGCTCGACCACGGCCGTGCCATCGAACAAGGCCAGGCTCGCCGACGCGGCGTGGCGCCGGCTCATGCCTTGGCCTGGTCGCGCATCAGCAGCTCGCCGACCGCATCGGCGGCACGTGCCGAGGCGTTGCGGCGCAGGCGTTCATGCAGGCGGGCATAGGTGCCCTGCAGGTCGGCCGTGCGCTGCGGATGGTCGAACCACTGCTGGATGGCCGCCGCCAGCTTGTCCGGCGTGCAGTCGTGCTGCATCAGTTCCGGGGCCAGATCCTGGCCGGCCAGGATGTTGGGCAGCGCGAAACGGTCGACCTTGATCAGGCCCAGCGCCTTGACCAGGCGGTAGGTCAGCTCGTTGACGCGGTAGCCGACCACCATCGGGCGCTTGACCAGCATCGCTTCCAGCGTGGCGGTGCCCGAGGCCAGCACGACGACGTCGGCGGCGATCATCGCGTTGCGCGCCTGGCCGTCGAGTACATGCGAATAGGCCACCGGCAGCGCCGAGCGTGAGAGCTGTTCTTCGATCAGCTGCCTGCACGCCGGATTGGCGGCAGGCACCACCACATGCAGGCCGGGGATGCGTTCGGAGACCTGCCAGGCGGCTTCGAAGAACGGTTCGCCCAGGCGTGAGATCTCGCCCAGGCGGCTGCCCGGCAGTACCGCCAGCACTTTGGCCGAGGTCGGCAGGCCAAGCGTGGCGCGCGCCTCCTCGCGGTTGCCCTGCAGCGGAATGTCGTCGGCCATCGGGTGGCCGACAAAACGCGCATCGATGCCGTGCCTGGCGTAGATCGGCGGTTCCATCGGGAACAGGCACAGCACCAGGTCGGCGCTGTTGCCGATCTTTTCGGCGCGCTTCTCGCGCCAGGCCCAGACCGAGGGGCTGACGTAGTGCACGGTGCGCACGCCACGCTGCTTGAGCCAGCGCTCGATGCCAAGGTTGAAGTCGGGGGCGTCGATGCCGATGAACACATCCGGCTGCCATTCCAGTGCACGCTGGCGGAACGCCGAGCGCAGCTTCAGCAGTCGTGGCAGGTGGCGCAGTACTTCGGTCAGCCCCATCACCGCCAGTTCGCTGGCGTCATGCCAGGTCTGGCAGCCGGCGCTGCGCATCGCATCGCCGCCGATGCCGGCGAATTCGGCGTTAGGAAAGCGTGCTTTCAGTTCACGCACCAGCCCCGCACCCAGCAGATCGCCGGACGCTTCACCGGCCACCAGTGCGATCCGCAACGGGCGCTCGCTGAGCACCCGCTGCGCAGGGACGCTGCCGGCCATCGAGGCCAGCGGAATCACAGCGGCGCCGGCCGGCGCCTGGCCGGTCGTGCTGCTCATCGCAGCAAGGGCCTCTCGGCGTGCTCGATGAAGTCCAGCATCGCCTTCACGTCATCGCTGGCACGCGCCTGTTCGGTCAGCTGCACCTTGGCCTCGGCCAGCGGCAGGCCTGCCACGTACAGGGTGCGGTAGGCACGCTTGATGGCCGAGATGCGCTCGGCATCGAAACCGCGGCGCTTCAGGCCCTCGCTGTTGATGCCGCGCGGGCGGCCCAGCGAATCGGTGCCGACCATGGTGAACGGCGGAACGTCGCCATTGGTCAGCGCGCCCATGCCGAGGAAGGCGTGCGCGCCGATGCGGCAGAACTGGTGGGCACCGGCGAAGCCGCTGATGATCACGTAATCCCCCACGATGACGTGGCCGGCCAGGGTGGTGTTGTTGGAAAACACGCAGAAGTTGCCGACGTGGCAGTCGTGCGCCACGTGCGTGTAGGCCAGCATCCAGTTGTCATCGCCGATGGTGGTGATGCCGCCGCCGCCGCCGGTGCCGCGGTTGACGGTGACGAATTCGCGGAACACGTTGCGGTCGCCGATCACCAGCTCCGTACGCTCGCCGGCGAATTTCTTGTCCTGCGGCTCGCCACCGATCGCCGCGTGGCCGATGAAGCGGTTGTCGCGGCCGATCCGGGTCGGGCCATGGATGCTGCAATGGGGGCCGACCACCGTGCCGGCGCCGATTTCCACATCGGCACCGATCAGGCTGAAGGCGCCCACCTGCACATCGTCGGCCAGGCGTGCGGCCGGATCGATGACGGCGGTCGGGTGGATGCGGGGTGCGTTGTCAGTCATTCCTGCCTCCAGTGGATCAGCCCTTGGCGCCGGCGCACATGACTTCGGCCGAGGCAACGACTTCGCCGTTGACCTTGGCTTCGCCGTAGTACCAGCCCATGTTGCGGATCAGGCGCTTCATCTGCACATCCAGCATCAGCACGTCGCCGGGGACGACCTGCTTGTTGAAGCGGGCGTTTTCCACCTTGACCATGTAGAAGAGCTTGGACTGCGAGTCACGGCCGAGCGTGAGCTGGGTCATCACGCCACCGGCCTGGGCCAGCGCTTCGATGATCAGCACGCCGGGCATGATCGGGCGGCCCGGGAAGTGGCCCTGGAAGAAGGGCTCGTTGATGCTCACGTTCTTCTGCGCCAGGATGCGCTTGGCCTCGATGTCGAGCTCAAGCACCCGGTCGACCAGCAGGAACGGGTAACGGTGCGGGAGCAGTTCCTGGATCTGGCAGACGTCGATAGGAAGCTGCAGCGTGTCGTTCATTCTTTCTCCTTGCCAGCGGCCAGGACGCGGCGAGCCAATGCGTCCAGCTGCTTGAAGCGCGCGGCGTTCTTGCGCCACGTGCGGTTATCGGTCAACGGGGTGCCGGACGAGTACTCGCCCGGCTCATGGATGGAGTTGCGGACCACCGATTTGCCGGTGATAACGACCTTGTCGCAGATCTCCAGGTGGCCAACCACGCCGACATGGCCGCCAAGCAGGCAGTAACGCCCGATCTTGGCGCTGCCGGCGATGCCGGTGCAGCCGGCGATGGCCGAGTGCGCGCCGATCTGCACGTTGTGCGCGATCTGCACCAGGTTGTCCAGGCGCACGTCGTCGTCCAGCACGGTGTCTTCCAGCGCACCGCGGTCGACACAGGTATTGGCGCCGATCTCGCAATCATCGCCGATGCGCACGCCGCCCAGCTGCGGCACCTTGATCCACTTGCCCGCATCCATTGCCAGGCCGAAGCCATCGGCGCCGAGCACGGCGCCAGGATGCACGCGCACGCGCTTGCCGAGCCTGACCCGGGTGACCAGAGTGACCCGCGCGATCAGCTCGCAGCCGATGTCGAGGCTGCAGTCTTCGCCGATCACGCTGCCGGTGCCGATGATGCAGTTCTCGCCGACCACGCTGCGCGCGCCGATGGAGACGAACGGCCCGATATGGGCGCTGGCTGCAACCTGGGCGGTGGGGTCGATGACGGCGCTGGGGTGGATGCCTGGCGGCCGTGTCGGCGCGATGTCGAACAGCGCGGCGATCTTGGCGAAGGCCGTGTACGGGTCCTTGGCCACCAGCGCGGCGCCCGGGGCGGCCTCGGCGTCGTCGGCACGCAGCACCACCAGCGAGGCCTGGCTGTCGGCCAGCTGGGCGCGGTAGCGCGGATTGGAGAGGAACGTCAGCTGGCCAGGACCGGCATGGGCGAGGGTGGCCACGCCATGGATGGCGGTGGCGGGGTCGCCATGGACCTGCAGGCCGAACTGCTCGGCGAGTTGCTGGGCGGTGTAGGTGGGAGTATTCACGGCGGGAGTTTAACGTGTGACGCCATTGCGGTCATGCGGGGGGCGAGGGCTTGGCGCCTGCCTGGTACGAGCGGGAGGCGGCGGGTGGCCCTGGCCAGGACACGCAAAAGCCCCTCCATGGTGCTCGATGGCGCCTTGCTCGTGTGCGCTGTCCTGCGCACACGGCAAGACCGGGGTTGGGCGTCCTGCCCAACCCGCCCTGGGCATGCCTAGGGCCCATGGCGCCAACGGTCCTGTCCAGGGCCACCCGCCGCCTCTGGACAGTTTCCTGCGAGCTCGGCCAAAAGCCTGTGCCGTGTAGTGTCATCTGCATCAACGAAAACGCCGGGCAGAGCCCGGCGCTTCGCACCCCGTCTGGTGGAGAGCCCCCCTTTGTTAAGGGGGGCGCGCCGACGGCGCGGGGGATAGGTGGGATGCGCGTGCAGTTCTGATGAACCGCAGGGCGGTTCGTCAGAACTGCCCACCGAAGGTGAATTGCAGGCGTTCGATCTTGTCGTCGTCTTCCTTCTTCAGCGGGAAGGCGTAGCTGATCGAGATCGGACCGACCGGGGCGCGCCACAGCAGGGCCACACCGGTGGACACGCGCAGTTCGTTGGCCTTGAAGTTCTTGGTGCCGTTGTAGACGTTGCCGAAGTCGACGAAGGCCGACACGCGCGCCGACGGGCTGTCGAACAGGCGCGGGAAGTACGCTTCGACCGAACCGACGGTCTTCAGCGAACCACCCAGCGGCTGGCCCTCCGGATAGCCGTTGGTGGCCTCGCGCGGGCCGAGGGTGTTGTCCTCGAAGCCGCGCACCGAGTTGGTACCACCGGCATAGAAGTTCTCGAAGAACGGCAGGCCACTGGCGGTGACGGTGCGGGTCTTGCCGTCGGCATCGGTGACCGTACGGGTGTAGTCCTTGCCGTAGGCGTCGCCGTAGCCCACTTCGGCGCGGGTGTTGATCACCAGCGACGGCATGATCGGCCAGTACTTGCTGATCTGATAGTTCAGCTTGTAGTACTCGATGGTCGAGCCCGGCAGCGTGGTTTCCAGGCCGATGCGCTGGTAGGTGCCGCGGGTCGGCATGAAGTAGTCGTTACGGGAGTCGCGGGCCCAGCCCAGCTCCGTGCGCCACGCGTGGAAGGTACGGGTGCCGACCGCATCGATGTAATCGATGATCGATGGCGGGGTCGAGCCCGGGTAGGTGGTGATCTGGTTGCTGTCGATGCCGAACATCAGCGAGACGGTATCGGTCTCGGTGATCGGCACGCCGAACACCACCTGTGCCGAACCATTGGTGCTGTTGTACTGCGCGGTGTTGAAGTCGGAGTAGTCCAGTTCGCGCCAGGACAGGTTGTAGCCCAGCGACACGCCGTCATCGGTGAAGTACGGATTGGTGTAGCTGAAGCCATAGCGCTGCAGGTAGCTGCTGCGCGAGGCTTCGACCGACACGCGGTTGCCGCCGCCGAGGAAGTTGTTCTGCGACAGCTGCACCGAGGTGGTCATGCCGTAGGACTGCGAGTAGCCCAGGCCGAACACGAAGCTGCCGGAGGTGGTTTCCTTGACGTTGTAGACGACGTCGACCTGGTCGTTGCTGCCGCTGACGGCCGGGGTTTCGACGTCCACCGACTCGAAGTAGCCCAGGCGCTGCAGGCGGATCTTGGAACGGTCGATCGCGGCCTGCGAGTACCAGCTGTTCTCGAACTGGCGCATTTCGCGACGCATCACTTCGTCGGAGGTGCGGGTGTTGCCACGGAACAGGATGCGGCGCACCGACACGCGCGGGCCCGGCACGACCTGCATGTTGATCGCCACGGTCTGGTCGGGGCGGTTGGTGGTCGGGATCGGGTTCACCTTGGCGAACGCGTAGCCGATGTTGGACAGCGAATTGGTGATGGTGTCCGAGCTGAACTCCAGCAGTGCACGCGAGAACGTGTCGCCGGACTTCTGGATCACCATGCGCTCGACGTCCTCCTGCGGGAGGATGGTGTCGCCGCTGACCTTGATCTCGGAGATCTTGTACTGAGCACCCTCGGTCACGCCCGCAGTCAGGAACATGTCGCGCTTGTCGGGGCTGATCGAGACCTGGGTGGAATCGATGCTGAAGTCGACATAGCCGCGGTCCAGGTACCAGGAGTTGAGCTTTTCCAGGTCGCCGGACAGCTTTTCCTTGGAGTACTGGTCATCACGGCGGTACCACGACGCCCAGTTGTGCTCCTTGGACTCCCAGGTCTCCAGGATGTCCTTGCTCTCGAACTTCTCGGTGCCGACCAGGTTGACGTGGCGGATCTTGGCCGCCTTGCCTTCCTTGATCGCGATCGCGATGTCCACGCGGTTGCGGTCCAGCGGGCTCACGGTCGGGGTGATCTCGACGGTGTACTTGCCGCGGTCGTTGTACTGGCGGCGAAGTTCCTGGGTCACGCGGTCCAGGCTCAGGCGGTCGAAGGTGCCGCCTTCGGTCAGGCCGATGTCGGACAGGCCCTTCAGCAGCTGCTCGGACTTGATGTCCTTGTTGCCGGTGACGGTCAGCTTGTTGATTGCCGGGCGTTCCTTGACGGTGACCACCAGGATGCTGCCCTGGCGGTCCAGCTGGACGTCTTCGAAGAAGCCGGTCTTGTACAGGGCGCGGATCGTCTCGCCGACCTTGTTGTCGGTGATGGTCTCGCCACGTTCCACCGGCAGGTAGGTGAACACCGTGCCCGAGCTGATGCGCTGCAGGCCATCGACGCGGATGTCGCTGACAGTGAAGGGCTCGGCTGCCTGGGCCAGGGCGGGAGCGCCGGTGACGGCGGCGAGGGCGAGGGCCAGCAGGCGGCGATTGGGGAGTCGCGTCATGTCACGTCCGGTAGGAAGGTCGATTTCATTGGTGCGGGATGCCGACGCTGTAGACGGCAACAACGTGGAAAAGTTCATCGCGGGACCAGGCCGAGGATGTCGTTGTAGAACGCCAACCCCATCAGCCCGGCCAGCAACGCCAGGCCGATGTATTGGCCGGCGGCGATGGCACGCTCGCTCAGCGGGCTGCCCTTGACCAACTCGATAAGGTAATACAGCAGGTGCCCGCCGTCCAAGATCGGGATCGGCAGCAGGTTGATGATGCACAGGCTGAGCGACAGCAGGGCAAGGAACTGCAGGAACCAGTCGAGGCCGCGCTTGGCCGAGACATTGGCCACGCGGGCAATGGTGACCGGCCCGGAAACGTTCTGCAGCGAGGCTTTGCCGGTGACGATGCGACCCATCATGCCCAGCGAGTCGGCGGCCAGGCGGCCGGTTTCGCGAACGGCCACGGTCACCGCGTCGAGCGGTCCATAGCGCAGCAGGGTGTCGTAGGCGGGGCTGTAGGTGGTGGGGAAACCGACGCCGATCTGCCAGACCGGGTTGCCCTTGCCATCCTTGCCCTGTCGCGGTGTCACTTCCAACGCAAGGCGTTCGCCGCCGCGCAGGACCTCGATCATGCCCGGGCCACCGGCGCGGCCCAGGGCCTGGATTTCGCCGACGACCTGGTCGACGCTGTCGATGCGCTGGCCATCGATCGCTACGATCAGATCACCCGGCTGCAGCTGCCCGGCGACCGCCGAATCGGCGGTCAACGAGTCGACCAGCGCCGGCTGCAGCCAGGATTGCCAGTACAGGCCGGCCAGGATCGGTACCCGCCGTTCATCGAATCCGGCCGGCAGCTGCGACAGCGGCAGGGTACGCACGCGCACCTGGTCGGCAGGGTCGAGCACTTCCAGCTTCACGTCGCGGCGGTCCATCGCCGCCGCAGTCAGTGCCATGCTGGCATCGCCCAGCGTGACCACCTGGCGGTCATCCACCCGCAGCACGCGGTCGCCGCTGAGCAGCCCGGCCGTGGCGGCGATGCCGCTGACCCGGCCGATGGTCGGCGAATAATCCTGCTTGCCGATCACGAACATCGCCCACAGCAGCAGGATGCACAGCAGCAGGTTGGCGATCGGGCCGGCGGCGACAATCGCGATGCGCTGCCAGACGGTCTTGTGGTTGAAGGCCTGGCCGCGCTCGTGCGGATGGACTTCGACCTCGCGTTCGTCGAGGAATTTCACGTAGCCGCCCAGCGGAATGGCGGCGATGGCGAACTCGGTGCCATGCCGGTCGCGGCGTGACCACAGCGGGCGGCCAAAGCCGACCGAGAAGCGCAGGATCTTGACCCCGCACAGGCGGCCGACCCAGTAATGCCCGAATTCGTGGAACGTGACCAGCAGCCCGAGGCTGACAATCATCCACCAGACCGATCCGATGAAGTCAGTCATGCAGGCTCACAGTGGCGGGCAGAGGCGGCGTCGTCATGCGGGGCGAGGCAATCGTTCAGGCGGCGTCGATGGCGTTCAGGGTCAGCTGGCGTGCCCGCTGGTCGGCGGACAACAGGACCTCCAGTGTATCGGCTGCTTGGGTCGGCAGTGTTGAAAGAGCGTTAGCAACCAGCTCCGGGATGGTCAGGAAACCGATCCGGCCCTGAAGAAATGCTGAAACCGCCTCTTCGTTGGCGGCGTTCAGCACCGCCGGTGCGGTGCCGCCGGCCTGCATCGCCTGCCAGGCCAGGGCCAGGCAGGGGAACGCGTCGGTGTCCGGGGCCTCGAAATCCAGCCGGCCCTGGGCCAGCAGATCCAGCCCGGCCACGCCAGACTCGATGCGCTGCGGCCAGCCGAGGCCGACCGCAAGCGTGGTGCGCATGTCCGGCAGGCCCATCTGCGCCAGGGTCGAGCCGTCCACGAACTCGACCAGCGAATGCACCAGGCTCTGCGGATGCACCAGCACCTCGATGCGCTCGCCGGGCACCGCGAACAGGTGATGCGCCTCGATGACTTCCAGGCCCTTGTTCATCAACGTCGCCGAATCGACCGAGATCTTCGGCCCCATCGACCACTTCGGGTGTGCCACCGCCTGCGCCGGGGTGACCTGGGCCAGCTCGGCACGGCTGCGGCCACGGAACGGGCCGCCGGAGGCGGTCAGCAGGATCCGGCGTACGCCGGCCCCCTCGATGCTGGCATCGCGCGAGCGCAGGCACTGGAAGATCGCGCTGTGTTCGCTGTCGATCGGGATGATTTCGGCGCCGGCACGTTCGGCGGTGCGGGTCAGCAGCTCGCCGGCCAGCACCAGCGACTCCTTGTTGGCCAGCAGGATGCGCTTGCCGGCCGCTGCGGCGGCCAGGGTCGAGGACAGCCCGGCGGCGCCGACGATGGCCGCGACCACGGTGTCGCAGGCATCGCTGGCGGCCAGCTGGTCCAGTGCGGCGGCACCCGCATGGGCCTCGGTGGACAGCCCAGCCTCGCGCAGGCCGTCGCGCAGCCCGGCGTACAGCGACTCGTCAGCGATCACCGCGTGCTCGGGTTCGTGCTGGCGGCACAGTGCCAGCAAGGCCTGCAGCTGGCGGCCGGCAGCCAGCACGGTCGCCCGGTAGCGCTGCGGGTGGCGGGCGATCACGTCCAGCGTGGAGGCACCGATCGAGCCGGTGGCGCCGAGAACGGCGACCCGGCGCAGGTCTGCAGCAGCATTCATGGTCAGAACCCGAAGATTTCCTTGCCCAGCGCGAACACCGGAACGGCGGCGAGGACGCCGTCGACACGGTCGAGCACGCCGCCATGGCCCGGAATCAGGTGACCGGAGTCCTTGGCACCGGCGTGGCGCTTGATCAGGCTTTCGAACAGATCGCCCAGCACCGATGCGAACACCGCCACCACCGAGGTGATCAGCAGGCCCGGCAGGTGCGCGACGTCGATGCCCGCCAACCAGCCCAGGCCCACGGCCACGGCAACACCGGCCAGCAGGCCGCCGAACAGGCCTTCCCAGGTCTTGTTGGGGCTGATGCGCGGGGCCAGCTTGTGCTTGCCGAAGCGCCGGCCGGCGAAATAGGCGCCCGAATCGGCTGCCCACACCAGCGCCAGCGCGGCCAGCAGCCACAGGTGGCCCTGCTTGCCCGGCGGATCGCCGCCGGCATGGATCAGCACCAGTGCGGCCCAGGCCGGCACGATGGCCAGGGTGCCGGCCAGCATCTTCACGATCCGCGAAGGCGCCGACGGCTGTGCGCCGAAGTTGAAGAAGCGCAGCCAGACCAGCGCGGCCAGCCACCAGGCGACACCGGCCAGTGTCGTGATCTGGAACAGCACCAGCGTGCTGCCATCGGCCCACACCAGCAGCACCATCAGCAGCAGGTTCAGCACCAGCAGCACGGTACGCGCCAGGGTGTCTTCGATGCCGGCCAGCTTCAGCCACTCCCACAGGCCGATCAGCAGCACGGCGGCAGCGGCGGCGGCCAGCCATTGCGTCGGCAGCAGCAGGATCGCGGCAATGGCCACCGGCGCCATGATCAGCGCGGCGAGTACTCGGGTCTTGGTCATGGGCTGGAGGTCTCGGTGGCCAGTGCGGCGATCTGGGCGCTGGTCAAACCGAAACGACGCTCGCGGCTGGCATAGGCGTCCAGCGCCTGCTGCAGCAGTTCGGCATCGAAGTCCGGCCACAGGGCCTCGGTGAACCACAGCTCGGTGTAGGCCAGCTGCCACAGCAGGAAATTGCTGATGCGGGTATCGCCGCCGGTGCGGATGAACAGGTCCGGGGCCGGCAGGTCGGCCAGGGCCACCTGGCTGCCCAGCAGCGATTCGTCGATCTGTTCGGGCAGCAGGCGGCCGGCGGCCACTTCCACGGCCAGGGCGCGCGCGGTACGGGCGATATCCTGGCGGCCACCGTAGCTGGCGGCGATCGACAGGGTCAGGGTGGTGTTGTCAGCGGTGCGCTGCTCGGCCAGCTGCATGCGGCTGACCAGGCCGGCACCGAAGCGCTCGCGTTCGCCAATGAAGCGCACGCGCACGCCACGCCGATGCAGCTCGTCCACTTCGCGGTCGAGCGCGCCGAGGAACAGCTTCATCAACGCATCGACTTCTTCCTGCGGCCGGCCCCAGTTCTCGCTGGAGAACGCGAACAGGGTCAGCGCGGGAATACCCAGTTCAAGGCAGCGCTCGATGGTGCGGTTGACCGCGCGCGCGCCGGCACGGTGGCCGATCACGCGCGGGCGGCGGCGCTGCTGCGCCCAACGGCCGTTGCCATCCATGATGATGGCAACGTGGCGGGGCAGGGCAGCCGGCAACGGAGGCGGGACTGAAGGCATCGACTTCAGACCGACAGCAGTTCTTTTTCCTTGTCGGCGACGACCTTGTCGACGTCCTTGATGTTGGCGTCGGTCAGCTTCTGGATGTCGTCTTCGCCGCGCTTCTTCTCGTCTTCGCTGATCGCCTTGTCCTTGACCAGCTTGGCGATTTCCTTGTTCGCGTCCTGACGGATGTTGCGGATCGCGATCTTGGCGCCTTCACCTTCCTTCTGCACCTGCTTGGCCAGCTCCTTGCGGCGCTCTTCGGTCGGCGGCGGCATGTTGATGCGGATCGCGGCGCCCAGCGTGTTCGGGGTGAACTCGTGGTTGTACAGCCCCTTCTCGATTTCCTTGATCATGCTCTTGTCGAAGGGCGTGACCAGCAGCGAGTGGGCATCGGCGTTGGAGATCGAGGCGACCTGGTTCAGCGGGGTGCTGGCATTGCCATAGGCATTGACCGTCACGCGGTCCAGCAGGGCGGGAGTGGCACGCCCGGTGCGGATGGAGGTGAGGGTGTGCTTCAGAGCGTCGATGCTCTTGGCCATGCGCGTCTGCGCGTTGTTCTTGATGTCGTTGAGCATCGCCCGGTCCTGGATGTATCTGGAATCGGGCGATTATAGGCGAATACGGGACGCTGCCGGGCCTGGATCGGCCCGGTTGTCGCCTCGCGCTCAGGCTCAGGCCTGATCGCGGCCCTGGACCAGGGTGCCGATGTTCTCGCCGTTGAGGATCTTCAGCAGCTCGCCCGGCTGGCCCATGTCGAACACGCGCATCGGCAGGTCGCTGTCACGGGCCAGGGCGAAGGCGGCGGTATCCATCACTTCCAGGCCGCGCCGGATCACTTCGTCGTAACTCAGGCTGTCGAAGCGGACCGCATCGCTGTGCTTGTTCGGGTCCTTGTCGTACACGCCGTCGACCTTGGTGGCCTTCAGCAGCAGGTCGGCGCCGATCTCGATCGCGCGCAGGGCGGCGCCGGAATCGGTGGTGAAGAACGGGCTGCCGACGCCGGCGGCGAAGATCACCAGGCGGCCCTTTTCCAGGTGGCGGATGGCGCGGCGGCGGATGTAGTCCTCGCACACGTCGTTGATCTTGATCGCGCTCATCACGCGGGCCTTGGCGCCCAGCTTCTCCAGGGCGTCCTGCATGGCCAGGGCGTTGATGACCGTGGCCAACATGCCCATCTGGTCGCCGGTGACGCGGTCCATGCCGCCAGCGGCCAGGCCGGCACCGCGGAAGATGTTGCCGCCGCCGATCACCAGGGCCACTTCGGCACCGGCCTGCTGGGCTTCGATGACCTCGCGGGCTAGGCGGTTGATGATCTTCGGGTCGATGCCGTAGTCCTCATCTCCCATCAGCGCCTCCCCGGATAGTTTCAGAAGGATGCGGCGATAGGCGAGCTTGGACATGGGGACCTCGGGTGCGTGGAAATCGCGGGCGATTCTACGCGCATGCAGCGTCCTGCCAAAGTGTTTTGTGCACTGCGGCGCAAAATTCCGGCGTTTGCCCCGGCCAGCCGGGGCTCTCCGTTCAGCCCAGCTCGGCGCCAGCGGTCGCCGACAGCTCGTCGTGGCCAAGAGCGCCAGGGGAGCGGGCGATCACCCGGTTGCGGCCGAGATTCTTGGATCGGTACAGGACGTCGTCCGCCGCGCGCAGCAGGTCCTGCACGTCGGCGAAGCGCTCGTAGCCGCCCTGGGTGGCCACGCCGGCCGAGAAGGTGACGAACAGCGGGCCGCCTTCCAGCTCGGCCATCGGGGTGGCGACGATGTTGGCCAGCACCCGGCGGATCACGTCCAGTGCCACGGTTTCGCTGGTATTGGGCAGCAGTGCGACGAATTCCTCGCCACCGAAACGGGCCACGGTGTCGCTGTTGCGCAGCTGGCCCTGCAGCTTGCCGGCGAAGGCGCGCAGCACCTCATCACCGGTCAGGTGGCCATGCGCGTCGTTGATCTTCTTGAAATCGTCCAGGTCGATGAACGCCACCGACAGCGGCCAGCCTTGGCGGCCGGCACGCAGGAACTCCTGCTCAAGCACCGCTTCCAGCTGGCGGCGGTTGAGCACGCCGGTCAGCGCGTCGCGATGGGCCTGGTCGGCCAGGCGCTTGGCCCGGGCTTCGAATTCGTCGGCGCGGCGGCGCGCCTGGTCGGCATCCTGCAGTTCGCGCAGGTTGCGCAGGGTGGCAAGCTCCTGTGCGTGGTCGATCAGTTCACGCACGCGCGAAGGCGAGTTCAGCCCGGCCTCGAACAGGCTGGCGATGTCCGGCAGGGCCTCGCTGATGCGGGCGAGCACCTGGTCGAAGCAGGCGCTGTCCAGTTCCAGCTGGTCGTGCACCTGCTGCAGGGCGCGTTCGCGGGCGGTGTCGGCATCCTCGTCCAGCCAGATGTCGGCGACGGCGCCGGACAGCTGCACGCAGGCCTGGAAGGGCGATTCGACCGCGTCCTGGTCCTCGCTGTGGCTGATGCTCTCCACCAGATAGCGCGGCAGGCCCCATTGCTCGGCCACCCAGGCGCCGACGTCGGCATGGCTGCAGCCCAGTTCCTCGCGCTCGCGCGCGACCAGGTCGGTGTTGTCGCGCGCTTCGCGCAGCAGGGGCAGGTAGCGTTCCGATTCGGCCTGGGCCAGGCACAGCACGCCCAGGTCCTGCAGCAGGCCGGCCAGCATCAGTTCTTCCAGGCGGCGCAGGCCACGGGCCTGTCCCAGTTGGCTGGCGGCCAGGGCGCTGAGGATGCTGCGCTTCCAGGCGCGCTGGCGCAGGTCGTGGCCCTCGCCACTGCCGCCGGTCAGGCCCTGGGTGACGGTGAAGCCGAGGGCCAGGCTGATCGTGGCGTTCAGGCCGAGCATGGTCAGCGCCTGGCCGAGGTTCTCGATCCGGCGCCGGCTGGCGTACAGGGGGGAATTGGCGATGCGCAGCATGCGAGCGCTCAACGCCATGTCGATGGCGATGATGTCGGCGGCGGTGGCGATGTCCGCTTCCGGGTCCTGGGCCAGTTCGATGATGCGCAGGGCAATACCGGGTGGCGAAGGCAGGTTGCGGCAGAGCGCCAGGGCAGCTGTCAGCTCGGGAGGCATGTCGGGTCGTTCAATTCCATTGGGACAAGAATACCTAGGAATGCATCACAGTCCGCAATTTTCGTTCCTGCTAAATGACTGCGGTTTCCCTGCGCCGAGTATCGGCTTGATTGGTGCGCAACGCAAAGGTCCCTGGGCGCCGGTGTCGGTGTGCGCACCAACGGTGCGCACCCACGGGTGCAGTGGGCATAAAAAAAGAGCCGCGGTTTCCCGCGGCTCTTCTGGTCGCTTCACAGCCGGAGGGCTGGAATCAGACCTGCATCGCCTTGGCGACTTCGGCGGCGTAGTCTTCCACCACCTTCTCGATGCCTTCGCCCACGATCAGCAGCTTGAAGCCCGCCACGTCGGCGCCGGCGGCCTTGACCACCTGCTCGACGGTGGTGTCGCCCAGCACGTAGGTCTGGCCGTACAGGGTCACGTCGCTGACGATCTTGTTGATCTTGCCGCTGATGATCTTTTCCAGGATGTCGGCCGGCTTGGACTTGTCCTTCTCGGACATCTTCGCCAGTTCGATTTCCTTTTCCTTCTCGACGAACTCGGCCGGCACATCGGCAGCCTTGTTGTGCGGCGGCTTCAGCGCGGCCACGTGCATGGCCAGGCCACGGGCCAGCTCGACGTCGCCGCCGACCAGGTCGACCAGCACGCCGACCTTGCCGTTGGTGTGGACGTAGGCGCCGATGGTGTTGTTGCCATCCACCTTCACCATGCGACGGATCTGGATGTTCTCACCCAGGGTCTGCACGGCGGTGGCGCGGGCTTCTTCAACGGTGCGGCCATCGGCCAGCTTGGCAGCCTTCACGGCTTCGACGTCGTTGGCGCCCGATGCCAGGGCAGCAGCGGCGACGGCGTTGACGAAGGACTTGAAGTTGTCGTCGTTGGCGACGAAGTCGGTTTCCGAGTTGACTTCGACCAGCACGGCCTTGCCGCCATCCTGGGCCAGGCCCAGACGGCCTTCGGCAGCCACGCGGTCAGCCTTCTTGTCGGCCTTGGCAGCGCCGGACTTGCGCATGGCTTCAGCAGCGGCGTTGATGTCGCCGTTGGCTTCGGTGAGCGCCTTCTTGCATTCCATCATGCCGGCGCCGGTGCGCTCGCGCAGTTCCTTGACCAGGGAAGCAGTGATTTCCACGGGATTACCTCACGAAAGAAAGGGGTTGGGCCGGCATGGTGGCCGGCCCGTGTGACACGGTCCTGTCACGCGCCAAGGGCTGCGCGCAGGGAGGGTGGACGCCGGGCGTCCACCCCGGGGCCTGGATCAGGCCTGGGCGTCGTCGCCCTTCTTGGCGGCCTTCTTCGCCGGAGCGCGGCGGGCCGGCTTGTCTTCGCCTTCAGCAGCGGCTTCAGCGAACTCTTCCTCACGCACCGAGGCGGCGTGCGGAGCAGCAGCCTTGCCTTCCAGCACGGCGTCGGCCGCAGCGCGGGCGTACAGCTGCACGGCGCGGATGGCGTCGTCGTTGCCCGGGATGGCGTAATCAACCAGTTCCGGGTTGTAGTTGGTGTCGACCACGGCGATGACCGGGATGCCCAGCTTCTTGGCTTCCTTGATCGCGATGTCTTCGTGGCCGATGTCGATCACGAAGATGGCGTCCGGCAGGCGGTTCATGTCCTTGATGCCGCCCAGCGAGGCTTCCAGCTTGTCGCGCTCGCGACGCAGGCCCAGCACTTCGTGCTTGACCAGCTTCTCGAAGGTGCCGTCGGTTTCACCGGCTTCCAGTTCCTTCAGGCGGGCAACCGACTGCTTGACGGTACGGAAGTTGGTCAGGGTGCCGCCCAGCCAACGCTGGTTCATGAACGGCATGCCGCAACGCTCGGCTTCTTCCTTGATGGTTTCGCGGGCGCTGCGCTTGGTGCCCAGGAACAGGACGGTGCCGCGCTTCTGGGCCACCGACGAGATGAAGTTCATCGCGTCGTTGAACAGCGGGACGGTCTTTTCCAGGTTGATGATGTGGATCTTGCCGCGGGCGCCGAAGATGTACGGAGCCATCTTCGGGTTCCAGTAGCGGGTCTGGTGGCCGAAGTGGACGCCGGCTTCCAGCATCTGACGCATGGTGACCTGGGGCATTGCAATACTCCTGATAGGGAACCAGCGATTCCGCCCGCGGGGATAGGTGTGCGGGACGCGTGGAAGCGCGATCGGTTCCGGGGTTGGGCTTCCCTGTTGCCTCCGTGGCCGAACTCCTCGCGGAGCACCCCGGCACGGATGGGGGCAGCAGGTGTGGATTCACCGGTGACGTCCGGTGTGGACGGGTCCCGCGCACGCAGGCGGCAGGAATCCGGTCGATTATAGCCCGCCCGGTGCGCTCGCTGCAATTGCCGGGTCCGGCGTGGACAGCTCGACCACGCGGCCGTCCTGCAGGCGGGCCTGGAAATGGCCGCCGGCATAGCCGTGGGCATGGGGGGGCAGGGCCCAATGGCGCTCCTGGCCTGCCAGCACATAGCCGGCCAGACCGGGCAGCAGTACGAGGCGCCGGCCATCGTCGGCAACGAAGGCGAGGTCGTGCAGGCGGGCGTGCAGGGTACCCGTGTTGGTCAGTCGCAGGGTGGGGTGCGACGGTTCGGGGTCGACCTCGGAGCGTAGCTGCGGCTGCGCCAGCGGCGCGGCATGTCCCCGGAACAGGGGCAGCGAGTAGCGCGGCAGGCCAGGCGCGCTGGGCGCGAGCACGACCCGGTAGGCCCGTTCGCTGGCCACGGGAGACGGCAGGCGCGGCAGCAGCCAGATGCGCTGGCGGGCGCCCGCTGGCAGGTCCAGCTGGACCGGGCTGGCCACGATCTGGTCGCTGGGGCGCAGTCGCTCGGCGTCCGCCTGCTGCTCCCAGGCCAGGATCCTCACCTGGCCCTGCCAGCGACCCGGGCCGGGGTTGTACAGCCACAGCGCGGTATGGCCGCCGTCGGCTGGCAGCTGCAGCGTAGTCGGCAGCAGGTCCAGCGCCGCGGCCGACGGCGCCAGCAGCAGCGCCAGCAGGGTCAGCAGTGCGCGCATCAGTAGATGACGGTCACGGCAGGCGCTGCGTCGTCGTCGTCGGCCGGCGGGGCAAGGTCGCGGACCTGGGATGGCAGCTGCGGTGCATCGCTGCGCTGATGCGGGGGTGGGCAGTGGTCGCCGCCGGTATCACCGCTGCAGGCCTCGACCACGGTCAGCCGGATCTGCACGGCACTGCTGCTGGGGTCGGCCCACGCGGGCGTACTGGCGACCAGCATCGCCCCGATCAGAAGTGCGCGAACCACCTGCCATCCTGTGTGTCGAAAGACTCGTTGCGCGGTATCGGCCGGATCGGCCGGAACTGTAGAGTCGAGCTTGCTCGACTGCGCCATCTGCCCGGTGGGGGCCGACCGCTGGTCGGCACGCGCGTCAATAGGTGATCGTCACCTGCACCAGATCGTTGTAGGCGCCGGCAGGGGGCTGGCCGGTGACCGGCGGCACCCGGCCATAGATGGTCAGCTGCTGCGCGCTGCCACTTCCGGTGCCGCCAACGGTATCGACGTTGAGGGTGTTGCCCCAGCGCAGGCTGCGCGCCGAATCGCGGTACAGCTCGTAGGTGAGGTAGTAGGTGCCGGTGCCAAGGGTGGTGGCCATGCGCCGCGTGCTGGTGGCGGCGGGGTTGTTCTGGCCGTTGTTCAGGCTGATCTGGTAGGCGGTGTTCTTCAGGCAGGTCAGGGTCAGCGTGGCGGTCTGGTCGATGTTGGCGGGAATGCCACCGGTGACGTTGCCGAAGTTCATGTTGGTGGTGACGTAGCTGCCGCACTGCGGCAGCACGTTGGCGGTGGCGGTGAAGCTGAACGCGGCGCTGGCGCTGGCGCTGTTGGTGCCGGTGGCGCCGCCATTGCAGGTGGCCGGCACGGTGGCGGTGCCGAGCAGCACTTCGTTCCAGGCCCAGGTCAGGACCACGCTGGCACCGCTGAAGGTACTGCTGTACGCGCCCGAGGCCAGGATCTGATTGGCCGGGATCTGTGCGAACAGCTGCGTGGCCTGCGTGCCGTTGCCGCCGGTCAGGGGCACGTTGTAGGTCAAGGTCAGTTCCTGCGCGGGCGGCGTGCCGCGCGGGGTCAAGCCGGTCACCTGGCTGAAGTTGGAGGTGTTGTAGAGCTGGAAATTCATGCTGTCACTGGTGCCGGTCTTCATCGTCCGCCAGCTGGCGCTGCTGCCGCCACCGCTGCCGGCACCGATGCCCACGCACACCCGCACCCCGGTGGTGGCCAGCAGGCTCAGCGCGGAGGTGGTGCAGTTCACCGTGATGTTGAGCGTGCCCGTGGTTGCGCCCGGCGCATTGCTGTTGACGTTGCCGAACGGCAGTGTCGGGTCGGCGATGGCTGTGCAGACCGCGACGGCGCGCGCCGGTGTCGCGGCCAGCAGCCCGGCCACCAGCAGCAGGCCAAGCAGCAGCATCCTCATGGCGCCACCTCCGGGATGCAGTGCAGCGGTGCCGGCCGCGGCCGGGCGCCGGACGCCACCACCCTGGGCAGGTCCGGCACCTTCAGCCGGCACTGGCCGCGGCTGGTGGTGACGTACAGCATGCTGCCGGCGGCCACATCCTCGAGGTAGAGCAGGCCGTCATAACCAACGGTCGCCTGGCGGCCATCGGGCAGCTGCACTTCGCTGCCGACCTCCAGTGGTTGGCCGTCCATGCCCAGCAGGGTCAGGCTCAGCGAGGGCCGCGATCGCAGCTGGAACGTGACCCGGGTGCCCGCGCGCTGGCGCGGCGTCACCCAGTCCTCGATGCGGTCGGCGCGCATGTCCTCGGGCAGGTCGAGGGTGTCGATCGAGACCCGGTTGCGCTGCCACGACAGCAGCGGGCTGACCAGCAGCAGGCCGCGATCATCGGTGACGCCGATCAGGCGGTTCTCCAGTCGTACCGGCACGCCGCCGACGCCGTTGGTGCTGATCACCGCGAACGCGTCGGAGACCTCGCGGGTGGCGAAGGCGTGCCCGCCCATCCACACCAGGCTGCCGCTGGCACTGGCGTAGGCATAGTTGAGGCCGCCCTGGCGCGACGCACCGAACGAGTAGCGGCCGACATCGTTGAGGATGCCGACCTCGGCCAGGCCACCATTGCCGTCTTCGCCATGACGGACCTGGGCGCGCCAGCCGACACCGCCGGCACTGCCATCGCCCGGCACGGGCTGGGTGACGTCGGCCACCCAGCTCTGGCTGTCGCCATTGCGCTGGCTGGACAGGCTGGCCTGGCGGTTGTTGCCGAGACTGGCGGTGACCGACAGATAGATGCTGCGGTCGTCGCTCTGGTCCAGGTTCTGGTTCACCGACAGGTAGGCCGACCAGCGCTGGCTCCAGGTGCGCGACCAGAACAGGCTGGCGTAGCGGTTGTCCTCGCCATCGGGATAGCGCAGGCGCAGGTAGCTGGCGCTGAGCGTGCCCAGCCGCAGCAGATCCATGCCGACCGTGGCCTGTTCGCTGATGCTCGGCGGCAGGTTGCCCTGCAGCGCGCCCAGGTCGCGGTAGTCGCCGTGGCTGCGCACGCTGCGCAGGTTGACGTTGAGGCGGCGGTTGTTCCAGCTGTAGCCCAGCGCCCATTGCCCGCCCTGCAGGCCGTGGTAGTCGCTGTGCGCGTAGGCGGCATTGAACACGCCGGCACTGCCGAGCAGCCACCAGCCGCCGAGGCCGGCCTGGGCCAGGCCACCGCCGCCTTCGGCATGTGCTTCGCCGGTGAATGTATCGCTGACGCCGCCGCGCCAGCTGGCGCTGGCAACCGTGCGGTCGTCGTAGGCGAACGAGCGCTGGCCGAAGTCTTCGCGCAGATGGCCAACGCCCAGCGACCAGTCCGACAACCCCTTGGCCAGCAGCTGCTGGGTGCCATAGAAGCTGAAATCCAGCGTCTGCATGCGACCGAACGCATCGGTCACCACCACCTGCGCGCTGCCGGTACCGCTGATGCCGGGTTGCGCGGCCAGCTGGAACGGGCCGACCGGCACCTGGCCACTGTATTGGCGCAGGCCATCGACATACAGCTCGACCGTGGAGGGCACCACCGCCTGGCCGAGGAAACTGGGGGTGGGGGTCAGCACGCGATAGGGCTGCAGGCCATAGTTGCGGCCGATCTGCAGGCCGCCCAGGCGCACCGGCCGGGTCCAGTCGACGAAGCCGCTGTAGAAGTCGCCAACCTCCAGGGTCATTGCCTGGTCGGGAAAATCCAGGCTCCAGCGCGTATCCAGGCGCACGCTCTCGCCACGCCAGCGGCGGTCGCCGGGCTGCTGGTAGCGACGGCTGATCGCGGTGTTCTCGAAGGTGCCGTTGCCGATGCCGAACAGGCGCAGTTCCGAGCTCAGGCTGAGGTTGCCGAGCGTATCCACCCGGCTGCCATACACGTCGTAGTTGAACAGCACGCCGGGCGATGCACTGCCAGCGGGTGCGCGCGCCTGCGGGCGGCTGAGCACGGTGGTCGGCAGGGTCAGCTGGTCCAGCGGTACGTCCAGTGCCAGGGTCTGCATGTGGGCGTCATAGCGCACCACCGCGCCGCTGATCTGGTCCAGGTACACCGGCGCGTCGCCGCTGGCATTGAAGCCGAGCTGGCGCAGCACTTCGGGACTGGCCTGCAGGCGACCGCGGTTGTCGGTGAATGGCAGCAGGCCGCGCGGCGTGCTGTTGAGCGATACGTCCAGGTACAGCGTCTGGCTGGCGGTGAGCGGAGTGGGAGGTGGCAGGATGGCATCGGCGGACACGCCGGATACATCGGCAGCCCCGGTGGCTCCTGCGCCGGACACATCGGCGGCTTCGGTCGCCGCAGGAGCCAGGGCAGCAAGCAGCGCGCCCATCAACGCCTCAGCGAGCCGGTGGTGGCGACAGTGGCGTCTGTTCCGACTCGCCATTGAGCTTGGCCGTGATCTGGTCGTTGTCGCGGTCGATCGCCGTGCGTTCGAGCGGCCAGCGCATCACCTGGCCGGGCAGTACGTAGCCCAGCAGGCCGGGGTGCACGATGCGCGGGCGCTTGGCACTGCCCAGCGCGAGGTCGGCGATCTGCGCGTAGCTGTCGCCGGAATTGGACACCTCCACGCCGTCGCGGCCATCGTCCAGCCGCACCAGCCGGGCCTGCAGCCGTGCGGCCAGCTTGCCCGACGCCGGTTGCACGAATACCGGGATCGAATAGCGCAGCACGAACTGCATGCCGTCGGTGCGGGTGGACAGGTCGGGCACCTCGTCCACGATCAGCCGGTAGTACTGCTGGGCCGGCGGCGGCTCACGGGTGGGCCGCATCACCCGCACCAGCTGCTGCTGTCCGGCCGCCAATTCCTGCATCGGCGGGGTGGCGACCAGTTCATCGGTGGGTAGCAGCTGTTCCTGCCCGTTCTGCTGTACCCAGCGGAACACACGCACCTGCAGCTTCACTGGTGAGGTGCCGCTGTTGGTCAGCCACAGCTCGCCGGCGCGTTGGCGGGCTTCCAGCTGCAGGCTGGTGGGGGCTACCTGCAGGCTGGTGGCCCCTGCCATGGGGGCCGCCAGCAGGCAGAGGGCGAGCAGCGCCACGCCGGTGGCGCGCCACGGGCGGGATCCGGCCATGCGGGCGTGCTCCATCAATACGTGATCGTGGCGGTGACCGTATCCAGGTAGTTACCGGTGGCCGGGTTGTTGGTGCTCAGATTCAGGATCTGGCCGTAGACGATGTAGGGCACCGCCAGGCCGGTGCCGATGCCGGCCTGGGTGTTGGTGCCGGTGGTGGCCCCCCACACCAGCGTGTGCGCGGCATCCTGGTACAGCTGGTAACCGACATAGTTGTTGGCGGTCACCGCCGCATTGGTGTTCTTCATCCGGCGGGTGGTGACGTCATTGGCGGTACTGGCGTTGGCGCCCGCATTCAGCGAAATCGTGTACGGGGTCAACGCCGAGCACTGCGCGGTCACCGTGCCCTGGCCCAGGGTGGGCGTGGCGGTGGTGGAGGCGGCGGTGCCGAAATCCACGTTGGTGGCCGCCGCGGCGGTGATGGTGCAGGCCTTGGTGACCACCAGGGTGACGTTGAAGGTGGTGGTGTCGGCGGCCAGTACCGGGCTGGACATCAGGAGCCCGGCGATGGCCCAGGCCAGCGGGGAACGAACTGGGGATCGCATGGACAACCTCCCTGACCCGAAGGTCTGTTGAACAAGGCGAAGACGGTACGATCGGTGCCGCTTTGACGACGCTGGGGCCAGCTTAGGCAGCGCAAGTGTCTGTAATTCGTGATAAATAGGGACCCGAAAGGGCGGAGTCCGTCACGCTTTCACTTTCCTTGCCGGAACCGTGCATGGCCCGGATCGCCAGTTGGGTGGCGTTCGTTCAGATTGCGGCCGGATCAGCGATAATGGGCGCCATGAGCGTGAATCTGAAAACCCCGCAGGAAATCGAGATGATGCGCATCGCCGGCCGCCTGGCCAGCGAAGTGCTCGACATCGTCACCCCCCACGTCAAGCCCGGTGTCACCACCGAGGAACTGGACCGCATCTGCCACGACCATATCGTGAACGTGCAGGGCGCCATTCCGGCCAACGTTGGCTACCGCGGCTTCCCCAAGACCGTGTGCACCTCGGTCAACAACGTCATCTGCCACGGCATCCCCAGTGAAGGGAAGGTGCTCAAGGATGGCGACATCGTCAATATCGACGTCACCGTCATCAAGGACGGCTGGCACGGCGACACCAGCCGCATGTACTTCGTCGGCACGCCGTCGGTGATGGCGCGCCGCCTGGTGGAAACCACCTACGAAGCGATGTGGCGCGGCATTCGCGCGGTGCGTCCGGGCGCCACCCTGGGCGACATCGGCCATGCCATCCAGAGTTATGCCGAAGGCGAGCGTTTCAGCGTGGTGCGCGAGTACTGCGGCCACGGCATCGGCAAGGTCTACCACGACGAACCGCAGGTGGTGCATTACGGCCGCCCGGGCCAGGGCCTGGTGCTGCAGCCGGGCATGACCTTCACGATCGAGCCGATGATCAACGAGGGCACCCGCTACAACAAGGTGCTGCCGGACGGTTGGACCGTGGTGACCAAGGACCGCAAGCTGTCGGCGCAGTGGGAGCACATGATCGCGGTCACCGAGACCGGCGTGGATGTGCTGACTCTGTCGCCGGGCGAGTCGCAGGTCTCCTGAGGATGCTGCCGGCGAGTTCGCTGCTGGACACGCCGGCCGCGTCGCTCATCGACCCGGACTGGGCTGCTGCCGCGCGCCAGGCGCTGCAGCAGGCCGACGCGCGCCTGTACCGCCGCTTCGACCAGGGCGACAACATCGAACGCCTGCTGGCGCTGCGCGCACGCGCAGCCGACCATCTGATCCGCCTGGCGTGGCAGCGCTGCCTGCCGGCCGACAGTGGCCTGTCACTGTTTGCGGTGGGCGGCTACGGCCGCGGCGAACTGTTCCCGCGTTCGGACATCGACCTGCTGGTGTTCGGCGAGCCGCCGGCGCAGCTGGCCCACGAGCCGGCACTGGCGCGCCTGTTCGCGCTGCTGTGGGATTGCGGGCTGGCGGTCAGCCATGCCGTGCGGTCGGCGGCGCAATGCCGCGAGGCGGCGGCCGACCAGACCGTACTGACCGCGCTGATCGAGGCGCGCCCGATCCTGGCCGAAGAGGCCACGCGTCGCGCCCTGCGCGAGGCCATCGATGATCGCGAGCTGTGGCCGGCGCGTGCGTTCTTCCTGGCCAAGCTGGAAGAACTGCGCAACCGCCACCAGCGCTTCGGTGATACCGCCGACAACCTGGAGCCGGACCTGAAGGATGGCCCCGGCGGCCTGCGCGATCTCAATACGCTGGGCTGGATGGCGCTGCGCGCGTTTGGCGTGCGTGACCTGGAGGCGCTGGTCGGGCTCGGCCACCTGGGCGCCGATGAAGCGGCCGCGCTGAAGCGCGAACGCGCGGTGCTGGCGCGGCTGCGCTTCGGCCTGCACCTGGTGGCGCGCCGCCCGGAAGAGCGCCTGCGCTTTGATTACCAGAAGACCCTGGCCGCGCGCCTGGGCTTTGAAGACGACGCCGAGAACCTGGGTGTCGAAAAGATGATGCAGGGCTTCTATCGCGCCGCACTGGTGGTGCGCCGGATCAGCGACCGCCTGCTGCAGCGCTTCGAGGAACAGTTCGACGGCGAGGCGCAGCCGGAACCGCTGACCGTGGGCTTTTCCCTGCGCCGCGGCTACCTGGCGGCCAATGATGCCGACTGGCCGCGCGGCGACATCGGCCAGGTATTCGCGCTGTTCGCCAGTTGGGCCAACAATCCGCAGGTGCGCGGCCTGCATTCGCTGACCGCACGCGCGCTGGCCGAAGCGCTGCCCGTGCTGCCGGCCTACGACGTGGCCGACGCCGATGCGCGCGAGCAGTTCCTGGCGTTGCTGCGTGGCCAGCGCCCGGTCGACACGCTTTCGCGCATGGCGCGGCTGGGCGTGCTCGGGCAGTGGATTCCCGCGTTCGCCCAGGTCAGTGGGCGCATGCAGTTCGACCTGTTCCATGTCTACACCGTCGACCAGCACACGTTGATGGTCCTGCGCAACATCGGCCTGTTCGCCAGCAGCCGTGCCGACGAGCGATTCTCGATCGCGCACGAAGTGTGGCCACGCCTGCGCAAGCCGGAGCTGCTGCTGCTGGCCGGCCTGTTCCATGACATCGCCAAGGGCCGTGGCGGCGACCATTCGGAGCTGGGTGCGGTGGACGCGCGCGCGTTCTGCCAGGCCCATGCGCTGAGTGGCACCGATACCGAGCTGGTGGCATGGCTGGTCGAACAGCACCTGCGCATGTCGGTGACCGCGCAGAAGCAGGACATCGCCGATCCGGTGGTGATCCATCGCTTCGCCACCCTGGTCGGCAGCCGCGACCGCCTCGACTACCTGTACCTGCTGACCTGTGCCGACATCGCCGGCACCAGCCCGAAGCTGTGGAACGCGTGGAAGGACCGCCTGCTGGCCGACCTCTATTTCGCCACCCGGCGCGCGCTGCGCGAAGGGCTGGAACATCCGGTGCCGGCGGCCGAGCGCGTGGCCGAGGCGCGTGACAGCGTGCGCGCGCTGGTGCGCGAGCAGGGCTACGACGATGCCACCATCGACCGCCAGTTCGCGGTGATGCCCGACGAAGGCTTCATCCGGCTGCGGCCGGAGCAGCTGGCCTGGCAGGCGGCCGCGCTGGTGCCGGTGAAGCAGGGCCAGGCGCTGGTGAAGGTGCGCCGGATCAGCGTCGACGACCCGGCACTGGAAGTGTTCGTGCATTCGCCGGACCGCGACGGCCTGTTCGCCGCCATCGTGATGACCCTGGACCGCAAGGGCTATGGCATCCACCGCGCGCGCGTGCTGGATGGCCCTGCCGACACCATCTTCGATACCTTCGAGGTGAACCCGGCCGATACCTTCGCCGATGGCAGCAGCACCAACCTGGAGGCTGCGCTGCGCGAGGCGCTCAGCGGTGACCTGACCCGACTGCGGCCTTCGCGCCGGGTGGTGCCACGGCAGCTGCGCCATTTCCGCTTTGCCCCGCGCATCGAGTTCCGCGATGAGCCCGGCGCGACCCGTTTTGCCCTGGTCGCCCCCGACCGTCCCGGCCTGCTGGCCGACGTGGCGTTCGTGCTGCGCAACCAGGGCCTGCGCGTGCATGACGCGCGCATTGCCACATTCGGCGAACGCGCCGAAGACACTTTCGTGATCAGTGACGAACACGACCTCCCCCTGACTGAACCTGCCCGGCAGCAGCTGCATGACGCGATGCTGGCCTGCCTGGACCCTGATCGAAACGCCGGAGACCCCGCCTGATGGCCACCAAGCCCGCCAAGAAAACCGCCGCGACCCCGAAGAGCGCAGCGGCCAAGAAACCTGCCGCCGTGCCGGCCGCGAAGAAGGCTGCCGCGCCGAAGAAGGCCGCTGCGGTGAAGGCCCCGGCGAAGAAGGTGGCTGCACCGAAGAAGGCCCCGGCCAAGAGCGCCGAAGCCGCGCGCGCCGAAACCATTGCCCGCAAGTCGCTGCGCAAGCCGGCCGCGCCGGGCGTGGAAGAGCTGAAGTTCGGCATCGAGAGCGCCTTCGAGCGCCGCGCCACGCTGACCCTGCATGAGCTGGAAGGCTCGACCAAGCCGCTGGTGAACCGGGTGATCGATGGCCTGGAAAGCGGTGAGTTCCGGGTTGCCGAGCCGGACGGCCATGGCGGCTGGAAGGTCAACGAGTGGCTGAAGAAGGCCGTGCTGCTGTACTTCCGCGTCAACGACATGGCGGTGGTCGATGCGCGCCCGGCGCCGTTCTGGGACAAGGTCGAATCGCGTTTCGCCGGTTATGACGAAGCGAAGTTCCGCCGTGGCGGCGTGCGCGTGGTGCCGGGCGCGATCGCCCGCCGCGGCACGTACTTCGGCAAGGACGTGGTGCTGATGCCGAGCTTCACCAACATCGGTGCCTACGTCGGCGAAGGCACGATGGTCGATACCTGGGCCACTGTGGGCTCCTGCGCGCAGATCGGCCAGCACTGCCACCTGTCCGGCGGCGCCGGCATCGGCGGCGTGCTGGAACCGCTGCAGGCCAGCCCGACCATCATTGAAGACCACTGCTTCATCGGTGCGCGTTCGGAAGTGGTGGAAGGCGTCGTGGTCGGCCACCACAGCGTGATCGGCATGGGCGTGTTCCTCAGCCAGAGCACGCGCATCTACAACCGCGCTACCGGCGAGATCAGCTACGGCTACATCCCGCCATACAGCGTGGTGGTGTCCGGTTCGCTGCCGAGCAAGGACGGTACCCACTCGCTGTACTGCGCGGTGATCGTCAAGCAGGTCGATGCGAAGACCCGCAGCAAGACCAGCGTCAACGACCTGCTGCGCGGCCTGGCCGACTGAAGGTGACGGCGCCGGAAGACCTGGCGCAGTCCGCGATCTACCGGCATCCGTCCGACACCCTGTTCGGGCGGATGCTGCCTCGCCTGCTGCACGCCCCACGCTGGACCCGGCTGCGGCGTGCGCTGTCGCGGCGCTGGCCGATACCGGCGCTGGTCAGCGACGTGCGCGACGTGGTGTATGTGAGCTGGTGGGTTGATGTGCGCCATGCACCGCCACCGCCGCCGGGCCATCACTACGTGGTGCATGAAGGGCGTACGCCGTACACCATCCTCAGCTATCGCCATGGCCATTTCGGGCCCGGCATGGCCGGACCGCTGCGCGCGCTGATGCCCTCGCCACGCCAGAGCAACTGGCGCTGGTACCTGCGCCGGGACGATGCTCCGGACGGGACGCCGGTGGTGCTGTTCGACCGCAACGTGATGGACCAGCTGGCCTTCGTGGCCGGTGCACGCGCGTTCAGCGATGCGATGCACCCCCACCTGTCCACGCGTTTCGAACACCAGATACGCGCCGATGGCGGCGGGCAGACCTGGATCGAAGGCGGGCAGGGCAGTGCCCCGGCGCTGCATCTGCAGTGGCGCGCCGCCGAAGGCTGGAACCCTTCGGCATGGGCCGGGTTCTGCGATGGCCATGACGCGCGGTTGCGATTCCTGACCTGCCAGGACGAGGCCATTGCACGTACCTGCGATGGGCGCTGGGCCAGCACCCGCATCGATCTGCCGGTGGATACCACCCAGCTGCAACCGCTGCAGCTGGAGGGCGGAGCGCACTGTCCGCGCTTGCAGGCGATGGGCGTGAACCTGGCCGAGGGGCTGGCGCTGCGGCTGCCGGCGGTGCCGTTCCGGGTCGTGTCCGAGCGCCTGTTGTGAGATTCTGGCCCTCTGTTTTCCAGCATCACAGATGGCCATGAGCACCACTGTCTACGGTTTGAAGAACTGCGATACCTGCAAGAAGGCGACCAAGTGGCTGGACCGCTTCGGCGTGCCGTACACCTTCGTCGACTACCGCGACAACAAGCCCAGCCCGGAAACCCTGCTGGAATGGGCCGCGCAGCTGGGCGGCCTGGCGGCGATGGTCAACAAGTCCTCCACTACCTGGCGGCAGCTGCCGGACAACCGCAAGGCGGCCGACTCGGATGCCGAGTGGAAGCTGCTGCTGCGTGAGTACCCGCAGCTGATCAAGCGCCCGGTGGTGGTGACCGCCGACGGCACGGTCAGCCAGGGCTTCAGTGACAACGGATTCAAGGCACGCTTCGGCGTGGGCGGCGCATGAGTGCCGTCCTCGACCTGACCTGCGAGCTGATCGCACGCCCCTCGGTGACGCCGGACGATGCCGGCTGCCAGGCGTTGCTGGCGGCACGCCTGAAGCAGGCCGGGTTCCACTGCGATCACCTGCGCCTGGGCGAGGTCGACAACCTGTGGGCGACCCATGGCCACGGCGCGCCGGTGCTGGTGCTGCTGGGACACACCGACGTGGTGCCGCCCGGTCCACGCCAGGCATGGGCGAGCGACCCGTTCATGCCGACGATCCGTGACGGCGTGCTGTATGGCCGTGGCACGGCCGACATGAAGGGCAGCGTGGCCGCGTTCGTGGTCGCCGCCGAGCAGTTCGTGGCCGCGCATCCCGATCATCCCGGCACGCTGGCGGTGCTGTTGACCAGCGACGAAGAAGGCGATGCGATCGATGGCGTGCGCCATGTGGCACGCCTGTTCGCCGAGCGTGGCCAGCGCATCGACTGGTGCATCACGGGTGAGCCTTCGTCGACCGCGACGCTGGGTGACCTGCTGCGTGTCGGCCGTCGCGGCAGCCTGTCGGCCAAGCTGCGCGTACAGGGTGTGCAGGGGCATGTGGCGTATCCGGAAAAGGCGCGCAATCCCATCCACCAGGCCGCGCCGGCACTGGCCGAACTGAGTGCGCGGCGCTGGGACGAGGGCTACGAGAGCTTCCCGCCGACCAGCCTGCAGATCTCCAACATCCATGCCGGCACGGGCGCCAACAACGTGATTCCCGGTGAGCTGGAGGTGGATTTCAACATCCGCTACAACCCGCACTGGGACGCGCCGAAGCTGGAGGCGGAGATCGCCGCACTGCTCGACCGGCATGGCCTGCAGTACACGCTGAAGTGGCATCGCAGCGGCGAGCCGTTCTACACCCCGGAAGGTACCTTGCGCGCCACTGCGCGTGCCGTGCTGGCCGAACACATTGGTCGTGCGCCGGAGGAAAGCACCGGCGGTGGCACCTCCGACGCGCGCTTCATCGCACCGCTGGGTGCGCAGTGCATCGAAGTGGGGCCGGTCAACGCCAGCATCCACCAGGTGGACGAGAACGTGCGCGTGGACGAGCTGGAAGCACTGCCGGGGCTGTACCAGCGGCTGGTGGAACGGCTGCTGGTGTGAGG
>NZ_JAOEDV010000130.1:0-6756 GCF_029837545.1 Stenotrophomonas sp. GD04024
CAGCGCTTTATCTTTTACAATTCGCCTACGTTTATCAGGCTAAGCCCGCGTCCCGACGCGGGTTTTTTTCATGTTACCCTTCGGGCCATCAGCGGCCCGATTCCATTGGAGACATCCCATGGCGCTGGAGCGCACCCTTTCGATCATCAAGCCGGACGCCGTTGCCAAGAACGTCATCGGCGAAATCTACGCCCGCTTCGAGAAGGCCGGCCTGAAGGTCGTGGCCGCCAAGTACAAGCAGCTGTCGCGCCGTGAAGCCGAAGGCTTCTACGCCGTGCACCGCGAGCGTCCGTTCTTCAACGCGCTGGTCGAGTTCATGATCTCCGGCCCGGTGATGATCCAGGCCCTGGAAGGCGAGAACGCCGTCCTGGCCCACCGCGACCTGCTGGGCGCCACCAACCCGAAGGAAGCCGCTGCGGGCACCATCCGCGCCGACTTCGCCGAATCCATCGATGCCAACGCCGCCCACGGCTCGGACTCGGTCGAGAATGCCGCGATTGAAATCGCCTACTTCTTCGCCGCCACCGAAGTCGTTTCGCGCTGAGAGTAATGCCGTGAACGAGGTCGTACAGTCCCCCGCCATCCAGCCGCTGCCGAAGTCGGCACCCACGGCTGGCAAGCAGAACCTGCTCGACCTCGATCGCGCGGGCCTGGAGAAGTTTTTCGTCGAGGTTCTCGGCGAGAAGAAGTTCCGTGCCCATCAGGTGATGAAGTGGATCCACCATCGCTACGTCACCGACTTCGATGAAATGACCGACCTCGGCAAGGTCCTGCGCGCCAAGCTGCAGGCCCATGCCGAGGTGCTGGTTCCGAACATCGTGTTCGACAAGCCCTCCGCCGACGGCACCCACAAGTGGCTGCTGGCGATGGGCGTGGATGGCAAGAACGCCATCGAGACCGTGTACATCCCCGACAAGACCCGCGGCACGCTGTGCGTGTCCTCGCAGGTCGGTTGCGGCCTGAACTGCACGTTCTGCTCCACCGCCACCCAGGGCTTCAACCGCAACCTGACCACCGCCGAGATCATCGGCCAGGTGTGGGTTGCTGCACGCCACCTGGGCAACGTGCCGCACCAGATGCGCCGCCTCACCAACGTGGTGATGATGGGCATGGGCGAGCCGCTGATGAATTTCGACAACGTCGTGCGCGCCATGAGCGTGATGCGTGACGACCTGGGCTACGGCCTGGCCAACAAGCGCGTGACCCTGTCGACCTCCGGCCTGGTGCCGCAGATCGATCGCCTGTCGGCCGAAAGCGACGTGTCGCTGGCGGTGTCGCTGCATGCGCCCAACGATGCGCTGCGCGAGACCTTGGTGCCGCTCAACAAGAAGTACCCGATCGCCGAGCTGATGGCCTCGTGCGCACGCTACCTGCGCGCCAACAAGCGCCGCGAATCGGTCACCTTCGAATACACCCTGATGAAGGGCATCAACGACAAGCCCGAGCATGCCCGTGAATTGGCCCGCCTGATGCGCCAGTTCGACAACGCGGTGCAGGCCAAGGATTCGGGCAAGGTCAACCTGATTCCGTTCAACCCGTTCCCGGGCACCCGCTACGAGCGTTCGGAAGAAGCGCACATCCGTGCCTTCCAGAAGATCCTGCTCGACAGCAACGTGCTGACCATGGTGCGGCGTACCCGTGGCGACGACATCGACGCTGCCTGTGGCCAGCTCAAGGGCCAGGTGATGGACCGCACCCGCCGCCAGGCGGAGTTCAACAAGACGCTGCAGGCGGGGAAGGGGAGCGATGCCGCGGCCTGACCGCCTCTGGCTGGCCCTGTTCGCAGGCGTGCTGGCCCTCTCGGTCGGCGGCTGCAAATCCCAACCCAAGGCCAAGCTGGGCCCCAGCCTGGCGCCGGTGTACTCGGTCCGCGATCCGGACAACGTCCGCCGTCAGGTGCGCTGGCAGGATCTGCTCGCGCTGGCCGCCCGCGACATGCAGGTCGGCAACCTCGATGCGGCCGAGCGCAAGGCCCGTGAGGCGCAGAAGCTGGCGCCGGAGGCTCCGGACGCGCTGGTGCTGCTGGCCGGCATCGACGAGCGCCGTGGCCGCACCCCGCAGGCCGGCGAGAGCTTCCGCAGGGCCGCCGAACTGGCGCCGCAGCGCGGCGACATCCTCAACAATTACGGTGCCTGGCTGTGCCAGCAGGGCCGGCCGGCCGAGTCACTGGTCTGGTTCGACCGCGCGCTGCAGGCGCCGGGCTATGCCACGCCAGCCGAGGCACAGGCCAATGCGGGCGGCTGCGCACTGGATGCCGGCCAGTTCGAACGTGCCGAACGCGACCTTCGCGCGGCGCTGACGACACTGCCTGACAACCCGGTCGCACTCGAGGCGATGGCCCAGCTCAGCTTCCGCCAGGGCCGCTACATGGAGGCCCGGGCCTTCGCCGAACGTAGGATTGCGGCTGCACCCGCAACGCGTTCCGTGTTACAACTTGCGTCTCAAATCGAAGCGCGGCTGGGCGATCGGGCGGCATCTGATCGCTATCTCCAGCGGATTCGACAGGAATTTCCGCAGGAAGCGGGCTCCTAACTCCAGGGTTGATGCATTGTGATTGATGACCAGACTGTGAGCGCTCTCGAGACTGCGGCCGGCTGCGGCACCCGCCTGCGCCAGGCCCGCGAAGCGGCCGGACTGACCCTCGAGGATGTCGGCACGCGCCTGCGCATGCCGGTCCACGTGGTCAACTCGCTGGAAGAGGAACAATGGCAGAGGCTCGGCGCGCCGGTGTTCGTGCGTGGCCAGCTGCGCAGCTATGCGCGCCTGCTCAACGTGGATGTGAGCCAGCTGCTGGAGCAGGCCCAGGTCGGCCCGGTGGTTCCGCCCACCCTGGTCAGCCATACCCATACCCCGCGTGCGCGCCGCATTGCCGAGAACCTCGGCCGGCGCATGCTCTATGTCGGCATCACCGCTGTCCTGGCCGTGCCGGTGTGGTTCGCCACCCGTGGCCACTTCGACGGTAGCGCCACCCCGTCGCCGAACACCGCCTCGCTGGACGCGATCCCGGCCGCCGTGCCGGTGGCTCCGTCCGCCGCGGGCGTCGAGCCGGCCACCCCGGTTGACGTGGCGAGCGCCCCGGCCAGCAAGCCGGCCGCAACCCCGTACGTAGCCTCGCTGGCCCCGGTGCCACGTTCGGCCCCGGCGCCGGCCGCTGCCGCCAACACGTTGGAGATGCAGTTCAGCGGCGACAGCTGGGTCGATATCGGCGGCCCGGACGGTGCCACCGTCGAGAAGGCGCTGATCAAGTCCGGCGAAAGCCGCAGCTTCACCCCGGGCCAGGTGACCCGGGTGACCCTGGGCAACGCCTCGGCGGTCCAGGTTCAGCAGAACGGCGCTATCGTCGATCTGACCCCCTACCAGCGAGCCAACGTGGCACGCTTTCAGGTATCCTCTGAAGGCTCCGTAGTCCCGGTTTCGCACTGAGGCGCGGTTTCACCACCTTCGATTAAACCCAATGGTCCCTCCCGATGGGCGGGGCGAGAGTACGCATGGCGATCGACGATCTGCTCGACGAGCACGAACAAAGTGAACGCGTCCGCAGCTGGCTGCGGAAGAATGGCGCCAGCATCCTTGGTGGCGTGGTCATCGCCATCGGTGCCATCGCCGGCTGGCAGTGGTACCAGAAGGATCAGGGCGGCAAGCTGGCCTCGGCCAATGTCGAGTACCAGAAGGCGCTGCTCGGCCTGCAGCAGAACAAGCTCGACGATGCCTCCAAGGCAGTGAAGGCGCTTGAAGCCGGCCCGTCCAGCATCTACGGCGACCTCGCGGCGCTGCAGCTGGCCAAGGCCCAGGTCGACGCCGGCAAGAACGAAGAGGCGCTGGCCACCCTGCGCGGCGTGAAGGTCGAAGGTGACCTGCAGCGCGTGGTCGACCAGCGCGTGGCCCGCCTGCTGGTGGCCACCGGCAAGAGTGACGAGGCGATCAAGCTGCTGGGCAGCGCCGCCGACAGCAGCAGCCTGGAAATCCATGGCGATGCGCTGATGGCGCAGGGCAAGCGTGACGACGCCCGTGCACAGTACGAGAAGGCGCTGAAGTCGCTGGACGTGGCAGCGCCGCAGCGGCGCCTGCTGGAAACCAAGGTTATGGATGCCGGCGGCACGGTCGCCGCCCCTGCGGAGTCGGTTTGATGAGTCAGAAGGTCATGATCACCCGCGTCGTCACCGTGCTCCTGATGGGCATGGCCCTGACCGGCTGCAGCACCGTGAAGGGCTGGTTCGCCGGCAAGGACGCGGCAGCGAAGAAGGCCCAGGAGCCGGCTGAACTGGTCAAGTTCGAGCCGAGCGTCAAGGTCAACAAGGCCTGGTCGGTCAACCTCGGCAAGGGCGAGCGCCGCATCGGCGTGCGCCAGGGCCCGGCAGTAGCCAACGGTCATGTGTTCGCTGCGGCGATCACCGGTGGCGTGCACGCCATCGACCTGCAGACCGGCAAGAAGGTCTGGACCTGGGAGCCGCAGAAGGAAAAGAAGAAGCCGAAGCTGCGCCTGTCCGGCGGCCCGGGTGTCGGTGAGAACCTGGTCGTGATCGGCACGCTGGATGGCCAGGTCATCGCCCTGGACATCAACGACGGCAGCGAGAAGTGGCGCGCCCGTGTTCCGGGTGAAGTCATTGCCGCTCCGGCCGTGGCCCAGGGCCTGGTGTTCGTGCGCAGCAACGATGGCCGCGTCACCGCCTTCGATGCCGGCAACGGCACCCAGAAGTGGTTCAACCCGAGCGAACTGCCGGCGCTGACCGTGCGCGGCAACGCGCCGGTGGTCACCGGCCCGGGCGTGCTGTTCATCGGCAAGGACGAGGGCGCGGTTGCGGCCCTGGCCCAGCAGGATGGCCGCACCCTGTGGGAACAGAACATCGGCAACGGCGAAGGCCGTACCGAGCTTGAGCGCATGGCCGACGTTGACGGTGCTCCGGTACTGGAGGGCAACACCCTCTACGTGAGCAGCTTCAAGAACCAGACCATGGCCATCGAAGGCCCGACCGGTCGCCCGCTGTGGGCGCGCGACCATGGCGGTGCCGGTGGCGTGGCGGTGTCGTCCGGCAATGTGTTCGTCACCGACAACAAGGGCGGCGTGTTCGGCCTGGACAAGGCAACCGGCGCGGCCATGTGGTCGCAGACCGAGCTGGCGCGTCGTTCGCTGACCGGCCCGGTGCTGCAGGGTGATTACGTGGTCGTCGGTGACTACAAGGGATACGTGCACTGGTTGAAGACCTCCGATGGTGCGATGGCGGCACGGGCGAAGAGCGGCGGTGACGCCCTGCTGGCCCAGCCGGTCGTCGCAGACGGGGTGCTGCTGGTGCAGAACGTTGATGGCAAGCTGACCGCCTTCCGGTTGGCAAATTAAAAATTGGAGTAATCGCGATGCTGCCTTTGGTCGCCCTGGTTGGACGGCCGAATGTCGGCAAGTCGACTATTTTCAATGCGCTGACGCGCACCCGTGACGCGCTGGTCCATGACCAGCCTGGCGTCACCCGCGACCGCAACTACGGTGTCTGCCGTCTGGACGAGGACAACCATTTCCTCGTCGTCGACACCGGCGGTATCGCGGAAGAGGAAGAGGGCCTGGCCGGTGCCACCACCCGCCAGGCCCGCGCCGCTGCGGCGGAAGCGGACCTGATCCTGTTCGTGGTCGACGCCCGTGAGGGTACGTCGGCGATGGACGATGAGATCCTGGCCTGGCTGCGCAAGCTGTCGCGCCCGACGCTGCTGCTGATCAACAAGATCGACGGCACCGACGAGGACAGCGTGCGTTCGGAATTCGCCCGTTACGGCTTCGGCGAGATGCTGACCGTGTCGGCCGCGCATCGCCAGGGCCTGGACGACCTGCTGGACGAAGTGATCCAGCGCCTGCCCGAAGAAGGCAGTGGCGAAGAGCTGGACAACGATCCGAACCGCATCCGCATCGCCTTCGTCGGCCGCCCGAACGTGGGCAAGTCGACGCTGGTCAACCGCATCCTCGGCGAGGAGCGCATGATCGCTTCCGACGTGCCGGGCACCACTCGCGATTCGATCGCGGTGGACCTGGAGCGTGACGGCCGCGAGTACCGCCTGATCGATACCGCCGGCCTGCGCCGTCGTTCGCGCGTGGACGAGGTCGTCGAGAAGTTCTCGGTGGTCAAGACCATGCAGTCGATCGAGCAGTGCCAGGTGGCCGTGCTGATGCTGGATGCCACCGAAGGCGTGACCGACCAGGATGCCACCGTGCTCGGCGCCGTGCTCGATGCCGGCCGCGCGCTGGTGATCGCCATCAACAAGTGGGATGGCCTGACCGAGTACCAGCGCGAGCAGGCAGAGACCCTGCTGTCGCTGAAGCTGGGCTTCGTGCCGTGGGCCGAATCGGTGCGCATCTCGGCCAAGCATGGCTCGGGCCTGCGCGAGCTGTTCCGTGCGGTGCACCGCGCGCACGAATCGGCCAACAAGACCTTCACCACCAGCGAAGTGAACAAGGCGCTGGAAGTGGCCTACGAGACCAACCCGCCGCCGACCATCCGCGGTCACGTCTCCAAGCTGCGTTACGTGCACCCGGCCGGCGCAAACCCGCCGACCTTCATCGTGCATGGCACGCGCCTGAAGGAACTGCAGGAATCGTACAAGCGCTACCTGGAGAACTTCTTCCGCAAGCGCTTCAAGCTGATCGGCACCCCGGTGAGCTTCATCTTCCGCGAGGGTACCAACCCGTACGAGGGCAAGAAGAACGTCCTCACCGAGCGGCAGGTCAAGGCCAAGCGGCGCTTGATGAAGCACGTCAAGGGCAAGTGATCTGCG
>NZ_JAOEDV010000131.1:0-6608 GCF_029837545.1 Stenotrophomonas sp. GD04024
GTCCCCGCACTCCGACACCGCCCCACCAACCCGCGGAATGCCAGCTTTTGCTTTTGCTGTTGCTGTTGCCGTTGCCTTGGCTTGAAGCATCTGCAGGTGCAGGGCGCAGCCCTGCCGAACATCCCTTACCTCAGCTGGCTGTCCTTGCTGCCGCGCCGGTTGTAGCCGCTGTGCGCGTGCTCCTCATCATCCAGCGCCTGCTGGCAGGCCACGCACAGGCGTACCCCGGGCACGGCCTGGCGCCGCGCCAACGGGATCGGCGCGTCGCATTCCTCACAGTGTTCCAGACCCGGACCCTGGCGCAGCTGGCGCCGCGCGCGGGCAATCGCATCATCAACGGTAGCGTCGATCTGATCCTGGACCGCGCCATCTCCCGCCCAACCGGTGGCCATGGCCATCCTCCGCAGGTGTGTCGCCTGATATGGGGACGATACACGCCGGCAAAAAGACAGGCCGTGATGCGGAGCCGAGCCGTGCTCGGCTGCTCTTCAGGAAGACGAACAGGATGCGAACGGGTTCGATCAGGCCGATTGCGGCTTAATCCCCTCCGTCCCCTTTTTGCTTACCAGACCAGGTCGTCGGGCACCTGGAACTGGGCGTAGTAGGCATCGTCCTCGGCGTTGCCGGTGGAGATCTCGGCGGTCGAGCCCGGCTGGCCGTGGTCGACGATGATCGCTTCCGGGGCGCGTTCACGCACCTTCTCGGCGGCGGCTCGCGGCAGCAGCGCATAGCCTTCACCGTGGGCGACAATGACCAGCACGCCCACCGACAGTGCCTTGCGCAGCTTGGGGTCGATCAGCAGGGTGCGGATCGCCGCGCCGTCGCTGAAGCGGTATTCGTCATCGCCCTTGTGGGGCACGGCGTGGGCGCTGATGATCTGCCTTGCCTGGGCCTTCTGTTCAGCCTGCCTGGCCTGGGCATTGCGCTCGGCGGCCAGCGCGCGGTCGCGCTCGACCTTCTCGGCGCGGGCGCGTTCAGCTTCGCGCTGGACCTCGGCCGAGGTCGGTTCGGCCTTGCCCTGGCGGGCCTTGGCCTGCGCGCTCGCGGCGGCGCTGGCCTGCGACTTCTTGGCCAGGCCGGCCTTGAGCAATTGTTCCTGCAGCGCGTTGGGCTTTGCCATGGTCGATGCGTACCGCGTGTAATCTTGGAGGCTCCATTCTACCGACGCCCCGCCGCCCCTGCATGGCAGTGATGAAGTACCTCACCGGCTATCCCGAGCCCCTGGTCGCCCAGGTCAGCGAGCTGCTGGCGCAGGGTAAGCTCGGCCCCTGGCTGCAGCAGCGCTACCCGGACCCGCACGAGGTGCGCAGCGACCGCCAGCTGTACGACTACACGCAGGAACTGAAAGACCGTTACCTGCGCAAGTCGGTGCCGCTCAACAAGGTCTGCTACGACAACACGCTGGAAGTGATCAAGCACGCGCTGGGCACCCACACCGCCATCTCCCGCGTACACGGCGGTCGCCTCAAGGCCAGCCGCGAGATCCGCATCGCCACCGTGTTCCGCCAGGCGCCGGCGGCATTCCTGCGCATGATCGTGGTGCATGAACTGGCCCACCTGAAGGAAGCCGACCACAACAAGGCCTTCTACCAGCTGTGCCAGCACATGGAGCCGGACTACCTGCAGCTGGAATTCGACACCCGCCTGTACCTGACCGAGCTGGCCAACCGCGGCCAGCGCTGAGCGGCCGCAGCAGCTACACTGCGCGCCCCCTGCCCGACCTGACCGAACCGCCCGCCATGGAACCGATCCGTCTCGACAAACGCCTGTCCGCCCTGCTCGGCATCCCGCGCGGCGAAGCCCGGCGCTACATCGAGGGCGGCTGGGTCACGGTCGATGGCGAGGTGGTGGAACAGCCGCAGCGCCCGGTCGACGACAACGCCGTGATCGTGGTGGCCGAGCAGGCCAGCGATGACAAGGCCGAGCGGGTCAGCATGCTGCTGCACAAGCCGGCCGGCGTCGCCGCCGAGACCCTGTGCGCGCTGGTCAGCAGCGACAGCCGAAGCGAGCTTGATGCCAGCGGCATCCGTCCACTGCAGCGTCATTTCCATGGGCTGCAGCTGGCGGCATCGCTGCCGGCGGCCGACAGCGGCCTGGTGGTGGTCAGCCAGGACCCGGCCACCCTCGCCCATCTGCAGCGCAACCTGGGCCGCACCGAGCAGGAGTACCTCATCGAAGTGGCCGAAGGCGGCCCCGAGCGCGGTCCGTGGCTGCTGGCGCGGCTGCAGCACGAATCCGGCGGTGCCAAGGTCAGCTGGCAGAGCGAACAGCGCCTGCGCTTTGCCGGCAAGGGGCTGACCGCCAAGGGCCTGCGCGTGGCGGTGACCGCCGCCGGGCTGCAGGTCGCAGCCGTGCGTCGCCTGCGTATCGGGCGCGTGGCACTCGGGCCGCTGCCGCCGGGCCAGTGGCGCTACCTGGGCAGTGACGAGCGGTTCTGACCCCATCCACGCATGGCATGACATTGCCTGAAGAAGCCATCCACGCAAGTCGTGGAGCCACTGCAACGGGTCTTCTGGCTTTCATCCACGCATGGCGTGGATCTACCATCGGGGCATGAGTCCACCTAAGCCCCTGTGGCAACGCCTGCTGCGTGTCGCTGCGATCATCGTCGCCGCCTTGTTGCTGCTGGTCCTGTCCGGCCTGCTGCTGGCCGACCATCTCACGCCGCAGGCACAGGGCGCGCCCTCGCACGTGCTGCCACTGCAACCGGCGCAGACGCGCATCGACCAGCAGATCGTGCCACTGCAGCAGGCCCATCCCGGCAAGTCCGGCGTGGCCTTCCTCAGCGATGGCATGGATGCGTTCGCGGCCCGCGCGATGATCACCGCGCACGCAGGACGCAGCCTGGACCTGCAGTACTACATCTGGCACGACGACCTGGTCGGCCACCTGATGGCCAAGGCGCTGTATGACGCCGCCGAACGCGGCGTGCGCGTGCGCATCCTGCTCGACGACATGAACGCCAGGGACAAGGATGCGCTGATGATGGCGCTCGATGCGCATCCCAACATCGAGATCCGCCTGTACAACCCGTTCCGCAACCGCAGTGGCATCGCACGCACGCTGGAGCTGGTGCAACGCGCCTTCAGCGTGAACCACCGCATGCACAACAAGAGCTGGATCGCCGATGGCCGCATCGCCATCGTCGGCGGGCGCAACATCGGCGAGGAATACTTCAGCGCGCGCGACGACGTGAACTTCCAGGACCTGGACCTGGTGGTGGCCGGACCGGCCGTGCAGCAGGCCAACCGGATCTTCGACGATTACTGGAACAGCAGCACGGCCATTCCGATCTCCGCGCTGGCCTCCTACAGCGATGAACAGCTGCGGCAACTCGTGCGGCAGTCGGACCTGGATGCGCTGCATGCCAGGGCGCAGCCCTACCTGCAGCGTGTGGCCGCATCACGCAGCCTGCAGCGGCCCAGCCCAGAGCCGTTGCACTGGAGCGCGAACGTGCGCATCGCCTCCGATCCGCCGATGAAGCACCGCGACGATGATCGCCGCCACTGGCTGGTCAATATGCTCAGCGACGAGCTGGCAACCACCCGTCGCAGCGCACTGCTGATCTCGCCCTACTTCGTGCCCGGCAGCGATGGCGTGGAGGGCCTTTCGGGACTGGCCGCGCGCGGCGCCCAGGTGGGCGTGGTCACCAATTCGCTGGCCGCCAACGACGTGGCCGCAGTGCACGGCGGCTACATGGGCTACCGCGTGCCGCTGCTGAAGGCCGGCGTGCAGCTGTACGAACTGAAGGCACACGGCCAGCCGGATACCAGCCTGTTCGGCAGCAGCGGGGCCAGCCTGCATACGAAGGCGTTCGTGGTCGATGACCGCCGCGGCTTCGTCGGCTCGTTCAACCTCGATCCGCGCTCGGCCTACCTCAATACCGAGATGGGCGTGCTGTTCGACGATCCGGTGCTGGGTGCGCAGCTGCGCGACGAGTACCTGCGCCTGGCCAGCCCTGCGCACAGCTGGTGGCTGGCCCTGGGCCACGACGATGCGCTGCGCTGGCTGGAGCGGCAACCGCCGCCGCACTGGGTGGAGGCCGAACCCGGGGCGAGCCTGGGCAAGCGCTGGACAGCTCGGGTGATCAGCTGGTTGCCGGTGGAATCGCAGCTTTAGCGCTCAGGGCGACGGCGATGCCTGTTCCTGCCCGGCCTCATCGCGCGTTTCCACGCTGCGCCCGTGCAGGCGCCGCCAGATCCAGCGCAGGGTATGCGGCGGTGCCGACGGCAGTTGTTCAAGCAGGGCCAGCATGCGGTTCTGGCTGGCATGCCCGTGCCTGCACAGCAGGCTGGCAGCCGCAGCGGCGCTGGCCAGGCGCAGGCTGTCGGCCAGCGGTCCGTCCGCTTCCGGTGCCAGCGCCTGGTGCACCGGTTCGGGCAATTCCCAGGCCGCCGCCACGCGCTGGGCCAGTGGCAACGACCACTTCTGCAGCAGCTGCAGGGCCAGGGCCGGCTCCACGGTTTCGCCGCGCGCCTGCGCTTCCTGCAGCAGCTGGCGCATCACCAGCGCCGCGCCGAGCCCCTGCACCAGGCCCAGCCACTGGGCGGCGAAAGCATCGCCGAAGGTGACCGTGCGTGCGTGGTCGGCGGCCGCGCGCGAGGCCAGCAACGCATGCTCCCAGATGATCGTGCTGAACTGCGGGAACACCTCGCACTGCACCTGCATCACCGGCTGCACCAGCACCGCGCTGATGATCTGGCGCACGCCTTCGGTGCCGACCAGGGTCACCGCCCGCTGCAGGCTTTCCACAGGCCGCTCGTGCACCTTGTACGCCGGGCTGTTGGCAATGCGCAGCAGGTTGCCGGTCAGCACCGGGTCCTGGCCGATGATCGCCGCCATCACCCGCGCCGAGGCCGCGTCGTCGTTGACGGTCTGGATCAGCTGCGGCAACAGCTGCGGACGCCGGGGCAGGTGCCGGGCCGCCCAGTCGCGATCCTGCAGCGCGCGTGCCACCGCCTCGCCCAGCGCCGGGTCCTGGACCGGCGCGGGTTCGCCGGCCAGCCGCGGATACAGCGCCAGCGCATGCAGGCCGCGCTGCAGGTGCGCCGCGATCTCACTTGGTGGCAGCGCCTCGCCCTGCAGGCTGGCCGCAGCGGCGGCCACCGCCTGCCGCGATGCTGCCGCCAACCGCGACGGCGCCGCCCCGGTCGAGCGCGCCAGCCACGCGCGCAGCGATCGCCACCAGGCCGGCGTCATCGCCGCCTGCCCTGTCGTTGTGCTGCCTTTGCCGTCACTGACCGTCCTGCCTCTTCACACGAATCCGGCGACCCGCCGTCGTCGCAGCATCGGCCGCGCTTTCATCTTCTTTAACCGGGCGTCCGCCGATGTCGACGGCAGCGGCCGGAGGAATGGACTAGAATGGCGCCGCGCGACCCGTCCCCCTGCACCGACGACGTCGCTTTTTTTGTTTTTGGGACCCTACCGTTCACTGGCCGTTCGCCGCAGTTCGCCGCTGTTCGCGCCATCGGAGATGCCATGCTATTCGAAACCCTCGCCACCACCGGCCATGAACAGGTGGTGTTCTGCCACAACCACGACGCCGGGCTGAAGGCGATCATCGCCATCCACAACACCACCCTGGGCCCGGCCCTGGGCGGCGTGCGCATGCGCCCCTACGCCAGCACCGACGAGGCGCTGGCCGACGTGCTGCGGTTGAGCCGGACGATGACCTACAAGAATGCGCTGGCCGGCCTCAATGTCGGTGGCGGCAAGGCGGTGATCATCGGCGACCCCAAGGTGGACAAGACCGAGGTGCTGTTCCGCGCCTTCGGCCGTTACGTCGATTCGCTGGGCGGGCGCTACATCACCGCCGAGGACGTCGGTACCGACGTCAACGACATGGAGAACATCTACCTGGAGAGCCAGTTCGTGACCGGCGTTCACCAGGTCCATGGCGGCTCCGGCGATCCCGCCCCCTTCACCGCCTACGGTGCGCTGCAGGCGCTGATGGCGGCGATGCGCTTCAAGTTCGGGCATGAAGAAGTGGGCAAGACCAGCATCGCGGTGCAGGGCCTGGGCCACATCGGCATGGAACTGGTGAAGCTTCTGCGCGACCGCGGCGCCAAGCTGTATGTCACCGATCTGGACAGCAGCCTGGTTGATCGTGCGGTCAGCGATTTCGGCGCCGAAGCGGTCAAGCCGGACGAGATCCACGAGGTCAACGCCGATGTGTTCGCGCCGTGCGCGCTGGAAGGCGCGATCAATGCCGATACCCTGCCGCGGATCAAGGCGAAGATCATCTGTGGCACCGCCAACAACCAGCTGTCGAGCCTGGAAATCGGCGACGAGCTGCATGCGCGCGGCATCCTGTATGCACCGGACTACGCCGTCAACGCCGGTGGCGTGATGAACGTGTCGCTGGAGATCGACGGCTACAACCGCGAACGCGCGATGCGCCTGATCCGCAGCATCTACCACAACCTCACCCGCATCTTCGAACTGTCGCAGCGCGAGAACATCGCGCCGCAGCGTGCCGCCGACCGCATCGCCGAAAGCCGCATCCTGTCGATCGGCAAGCTGAAGATGCCGCTGGGCCGCAGCACCCCGCGCCTGGGCAACCTGCGCGGCGGCTGAGCCTGCGGGGGGTGGGGGGGGGGGGGGGGGGG
>NZ_JAOEDV010000132.1:0-6491 GCF_029837545.1 Stenotrophomonas sp. GD04024
CCCCACACGCCGGGCTACAGCCGGCGCAGCCATGAAATCGCCCCGTTCCACGTGATGTCCCTGCTGGCCCGCGCGCAGGCGCTGGAACAGGCCGGCCATGATGTGATCCATCTGGAGATCGGCGAACCGGACTTCACCACCGCCGAACCCGTAGTGCGCGCCGGGCAGGCCGCGTTGGCGGCCGGCCATACCCGCTACACCGCCGCACGCGGCCTGCCGGCCCTGCGCCAGGCGATCAGCGGCTTCTATCGCAGCCACTACGCGCTGGATATCGACCCCGAACGCATCCTGGTCACCCCGGGTGGTTCCGGCGCGCTGCTGCTGGCCAGCAGCCTGCTGGTCGATCCCGGCCGCCACTGGCTGCTGGCCGACCCGGGCTATCCCTGCAACCGCCATTTCCTGCGCCTGGTCGAAGGTGGCGCACAGCTGGTGCCGGTCGGGCCGGATACCGCCTATCAACTGACCCCTTCGCTGGTGGAACAGCACTGGAATGCCGACAGCGTCGGCGCGCTGGTCGCCTCACCGGCCAATCCGACCGGCACCGTGCTGTCCGCTGATGAACTGGCGGCACTGTCGCAGAGCCTGCACGCGCGCGGTGGCCACCTGGTGGTGGACGAGATCTACCACGGCCTGACCTACGGCCTGGACGCGCCCAGCGTGCTGCAGGTGGACGACAGCGCGTTCGTGCTGAACAGCTTCTCCAAGTACTTCGGCATGACCGGCTGGCGACTCGGGTGGCTGGTGGCGCCGCCGGCAGCGGTACCCGATCTGGAGAAGCTCGCCCAGAACCTGTACATCAGCGCATCAAGCATCGCCCAGCACGCAGCGCTGGCCTGCTTCAGCGAGGCATCGATGGCGATCTTCGAGCAGCGCCGCGAAGCGTTCCGCCAGCGCCGTGACTTCCTGCTGCCCGCGTTGCGCGAACTGGGCTTCCGCATCGAAGTCGAGCCGCAGGGCGCGTTCTACCTGTACGCCGACGTCAGCGCGTTCACTGACGACGCGCAGGCGTTCTGTGCCCACTTCCTGGAAACCGAGCACGTGGCGTTCACCCCGGGCCTGGATTTCGGCTTCCATCGCGCCAACCAGCACGTGCGCCTGGCGTACACGCAGGAAGTGCCGCGATTGCAGGAAGCGGTGGCACGGATTGCGCGTGGGTTGAAGCGTTGGCAAGGATCACGTTGACGGTAGTGCCGGCCGCTGGCCGGCAACGGCATCACCCACACATCCGCGGTTTGCCGGCCAGCGGCCGGCACTACCAGTAAAGAAAAACGCCGCCCTGGGGCGGCGTTTTCCGCTCTGCTTACTTGCCGCCCAACCGCTCCCACAGGAAGCTGTAGGCCAGCGCCGACATGTGTGCCGCCTGCGCGTTGTTGGCTGCGCCGCCGTGACCGCCTTCGATGTTCTCGTAGTAGGTCACGTCCTTGCCGGCGTCGATCATCTTCGCCGCCATCTTGCGGGCATGGCCCGGGTGCACGCGGTCATCGCGGGTGGAGGTGGTGAACAGCACCGGCGGGTAGTTCTTCTTCGCGTCGAACAGGTGGTACGGCGAGAAGGTCTTGATGAACTCCCAGTCGCTGGTGTCCGGGTTGCCGTACTCGGCCATCCACGAGGCGCCCGCCAACAGGTGGCTGTAGCGCTTCATGTCCAGCAGCGGCACCTGCACCACCACCGCACCGAACAGTTCCGGGTACTGGGTCAGCATGTTGCCGGTCAGCAGGCCGCCGTTGCTGCCGCCCTGCACGCCCAGGTGCTTGGCGGTGGTGATCTTGCGCTTGACCAGGTCACGCGCCACCGCGGCCATGTCTTCATAGGCCTTGTGGCGGTTCTGCTTCAGCGCCGCCTGGTGCCAGCGCGGGCCGTACTCGCCACCGCCGCGGATGTTGGCGACCACATACACGCCGCCCTTCTCCAGCCAGGCGCGGCCCATGCCACCGGAATAGCTCGGGGTCAGCGAGATCTCGAAGCCGCCATAGCCATACAGCAGGGTCGGATTGGAGCCATCCAGCTTCATCGCCTTGTCGTGCACCACGAAGTACGGCACGCGGGTGCCGTCCTTGCTGGTGGCGAAGTGCTGCTCGATCACCTTGCCCTTGGCATCGAAGAAGGCCGGCATGGTCTTCAGCGTTTCCGGCGGCTGGCCGATCTCGGCCAGGGCCAGCGTGGTCGGGGTCAGGTAATCGGTGGCGGTCAGCCACACCGCGTCACTGTCGTTGCTGTCCACGGCGGCCACGCCCAGCGTGCCGAAGGCCGGCGCACCAACGAAGCGGCTGGTCTGCCAGCCATCGGCGCCCGGAGTCAGCACCGACAGGCGGTTCTTGACGTCGTCCAGCACGTTCAGCACCAGGTGGCTTTTGGTCCAGGTGGCACTGGCCAGCGAGGTGGTCGCGGTCGGGGTGAACAGCACCTCGAAGTCGCGATTGCCGGCCATGAAGTCGTCCAGCCGGGTCGCCAGCAGCGAACCGGACGCATAGGTCCTGCCGCCCACGGTCCACGGATCGCGCAGCTCCAGGGTCAGCCACTGCTTGTGCAGGCCCTTCTCGGCCGAGTTCGGCGCGTCGATCTTGGTCAGCGTGCCGTCGTCGCCACGCAGGTAGATCTCGTTGTTGTAGAACGCCAGCGTGCGGCTGACCAGGTTGCGCTCGAAGCCCGGGGTGTCATCGTGCATCGCCGCGATGTACATGTCTTCCGGCTTGCCTTCGTACACCACGCTGGCCGAGGCCATCGGCGTGCCGCGCTTCCACAGCTTGGCCACGCGCGGATAGCCGGACGTGGTCATGGTGCCGGCACCGAAGTCGGTGTAGACGAACACGGTGTCGCGGTCGATCCAGTTCAGGCCACCCTTCGACTCCGGACGGAAGAAGCCGTCCTTGATCCAGGCCTTGTTGGCCAGGTCGAACTCGCGGGTGACGTCGGCATCGGCGCCGCCACGCGACAGCGCGATCAGGCAGCGGCTGTAGTCCGGGCGCAGGCAGTCGGCGCCGTGCCAGACCCAGTTCTCACCCTCGGCCTTGTTCAGCGCGTCCAGGTCGAGCACGGTCTCCCACTGCGGCGAGGCCTTGCGGTACTCGGCCAGCGTGGTGCGCCGCCACAGGCCGCGCTCGTGCTGCTGGTCCTTCCAGAAGTTGTAGTAGTAGTCGCCGATCTTCTGCACGCCGGGGATCTTGGCATCGGAGTCGAGCACCTCGCGGATGCTGGTCTCCATCTGCTTGAAGGCCGGGGTCTGCGCCAGGCGCGCCTCGGACTTGGCGTTCTGTTCCTTGACCCAGGACAGCGGCTTGTCGCCGGTGACGTCCTCCAGCCAGGCGTAGCGATCGGTGTCTTCAGCGGCCACGGCGGTCCCCACCGAGGCAGCGGTCATCATGCCGGCCAGCAGGCAGGCGGAAGCGAGTCGTGACATTGCAGCTCCAGGCAGTCATAAGCCGTGGAACGCTAGCACGGAATGTCGCGGTCGCCCCCGTGTCGAAGGTCAGGCCGTGGCCGCCGGGCGGCGTCGACCGCGCGCAGCCGAAGCCGGACGGCGCCGCGCCTGTCCACCGGTACGACGTGCCAGCCGCAGCCATGACAGGCGCGGCAGCGGGAAACGCAGCAGTGCCCACCACGCCACCAGCGGCATGCCGACCAGCCACATCGGCAGCCAGCCCAGCCAGGCGCTGCTGCCGCGTGCGGCCGGCCAGACCAGCACCAGTGCCACGCCGGCCAGCGCCACCTGCTGCACGCCGCGCAGCAGGCGTGGATCGGCGCGCTCGAAGATGACGCGTTCAGTTGCAGGGCGACGGACGGAACGTGCGTTCATGGGGCTTCTCCGGTGGACGATGCAACACAGCGTGGGCAAGGGCCTTCTCACGGACTGCGACACCATTGACGGATCGCGTGCACACAGTCGACCATGCGCGTGCAAGCCCACTGGAGCCCGCTCCCGCATGACTTCGATCCGCCCGTTCTGCGCCGTGCTGCTGGCCCTGTCGCTGGCGGGCCCCGCCGTGGCCGCCAGTGAGCCACCATCGTCCCGCGCCACCGACGCGGCCGCTCTGGACGCGCCGATCGACCTGAAGCGCTTCATGGGGACCTGGTACGTGATCGGCCGCGTGCCGAACTTCATCGAACGCGGGCATGTCGCCAGCGTCAACGAATATGAGCTTCGCGACACGCACAAGGTCGGCATCACCTACCGCTACCGCGATGGCTTCGGTGAACCGGTGCAGGAGGTACGCGCACGCGCCAGTGTTGATCCGGACAGCGGCAACCACGGCTGGCGCACCTGGTTCTACCGTGTCGTGCCGACCCATTCGCGCGTGCTGGAAGTGGCCCCGGACTATTCCTGGGCGCTGATCGGTTACCCGGGCCGCGAGATGGCCTGGATCTTCGCGCGCAAGCCGGACATGGACAAGGCCCTGTACAAGGAGCTGGCCGAGCGCCTGCGCGACGAGTACGGCGTGAACACCGACAAGCTCAAGCGCGTGCCGCAGCATCCGGAACAGGTCGGCAAGCTGGGCTACGAAGTACCGAACGCGCGCTGATCGGATCGTGGCATTGCCGGCCAGCGGCCGGCACTACCGTTTCCAGGCGATGAGGTAGAGCCGGCCGCTGGCCGGCTAATGCACGACGCTTCAGAAATTCATGAGGTTGCCGGCCAGCGGCCGGCACTACCCGAGCGATGCCGGGCGCCGCCCGGCATTCTGTTATCTGCGGCTGTAATGCGCGACCAGGCGGTCGCCCAGCATCTGCAGCAGCTGCACCAGCACCAGCAGCAGGACCACGGTGACCAGGGCCACGTCGGTGTGCGAACGCTGGTAGCCGTCGCGGAACGCCAGGTCGCCCAGGCCACCGGAACCGATCGCACCGCCCATCGCGGTGAAACCGATCAGGGCCACGGTGGTGACCGTCGCACCGGCGATCAGGCCAGGGCGCGCCTCCGGCAGCAGCACGCGGGTGACCAGCTGCCAGGTGGTGGCGCCCATCGCCTGGGTCGCTTCGATCACGCCGCGGTCAACCTCGCGCAGCGCGGTCTCGACCAGGCGCGCATAGAACGGCGCAGCACCAATGACCAGCGGTACGATCGCGCCGCGCACGCCCAGCGAAGTGCCCATCAGGAACAGGGTGACCGGGATCAGCACGATCATCAGGATGATGAAGGGCACCGAACGCAGCAGGTTCACCACCAGCGCCAGCACGCCATAGGCCAGCGGCCGGCGCTTCATCTGCGGCGCCCCGAACAGGTACAGCAGCACGCCCAGCGGCAGGCCGATGGCCAGGGTCAGCGGCAGCGAACCGAGCAGCATCAGCAGGGTATCAAGGGTGGCCTGGCCGATATCGGCCCACTTGCCCGCATCCAGGTGGCGGAAAAAGCCGCCGGCAGTGGCGATGATCATCGACGCAGTTCCTCAACGTGCACGCCGGCAGCCACGAACGCGGCCTGCGCGGCGGACTGGTCACCGCCCACCAGGGCGACCACCAGCTGGCCATACGGGGTGTCCTTGATCCGGTCGATGCGGCCGGACAGGATGTTGTAATCGACGCCGGTCTCGCGCGCGACGCTGCCCAGCAAGGGCTCGTAGGTGTCGCCGCCGAGGAAGGTCAAGCGCACGATGCGGCCACCGACGGCGTCGAAATCACGGTGCAACGCGCCTTCGTCCACATGCTCCGATTCACTGACGAATCGGCGCGTGGTCGGGTGCTGCGGGTGCAGGAACACCCGGGTAACCGCTCCGGTCTCGACCATCTGCCCGGCATCGAGCACGGCAACGCGATCGCAGACGCGACGGATCACGTCCATCTCGTGGGTGATCAGCACGATGGTCAGGCCCAGCTCGCGGTTGATCTTCGACAGCAGCGACAGCACCGAGGCGGTGGTCTGCGGATCGAGCGCACTGGTGGCTTCGTCGCACAGCAGGATCTGCGGGCGCGTGGCCAGCGCGCGGGCAATGCCGACGCGCTGCTTCTGGCCACCGGACAGCTGCGCCGGGTACTTCTGCGCATGGGCCTCCAGGCCCACGGTCTGCAACAGCTCGGCCACGCGCGCGTCGATCTCGGCCTTCGGCGTGCCGGCCAGTTCCAGCGGGAAGGCGACGTTGCCGGCCACCGTGCGCGACGACAGCAGGTTGAAGTGCTGGAAGATCATGCCGATGCGCCGGCGCAGCGCGCGCAGGCCATCGGCGTCCAGTGCGGTGACATCCTCGCCACCGATCAGCAAACGGCCGCCACTGGGTTCTTCCAGGCGGTTGATCATGCGGATCAGGGTCGACTTGCCCGCGCCGGAATGGCCGATGATGCCGAAGACCTCACCGGCCTCGATGGTCAGGTCCAGCGGTTGCAGCGCGCTGACTTCGCGGCCGGCAACGGCATAGGATTTGTGCAGGCGCTGGAACTCGATCACGGGCGTGGCTCACCGGCTGGGTGACGGAAGGGGGCGTGCAGCCTACCAGCGCCGGCGCTCACGCGCCCGCGCCATAAGCCGGAATGTTATTCCTTTTGGTTCTAAGGCGCCCGTGAAG
>NZ_JAOEDV010000133.1:0-6376 GCF_029837545.1 Stenotrophomonas sp. GD04024
ACTCAGGCACAAGGACGCCATTGCATTGCCCCTCAAGGAGCCTTATCTCATGAAATCCACCCTCTGCCTGTTGCTTGCCAGCCTGATGACCACCACCGCTACCGCTGCCACTCCGCCCGTTCCGCCGGATGCCGCCAAGCATCCGCACGTGGTCAAGGCGCCGTTCGGCGCGACCCGCAATGACAACTATTACTGGCTGCGCGACGACAAGCGCGAGAACAAGGACATGCTGGCCTACCTGCAGGCCGAGAATGCCTACGCCGACCAGCTGCTGGCACCGCTGAAGCCGCTGGAAGACACCCTGTACAAGGAGATCGTCGGCCGCATCAAGCAGGACGATTCCAGCGTGCCGGCGCGCGAGCGCGGCTACTGGTACTACAGCCGCTACGAGACCGGCCAGGACTACCCGATCCACGCGCGCCGCAAGGGCAGCATGGAGGCGGCCGAGGAAATCCTGCTGGACGTCAACGCGATGGCGGCCGGCAAGGGCTACTTCAGCGTCGGTTCGATGGAAGTGAGCCAGGACAACCAGCTGCTGGCCTGGGCCGACGACGACGTCGGCCGTCGCCAGTACACGATCCGCTTCAAGGACCTGCGCACCGGCCAGGTGCTGCCTGATGTGATCACCGGCAGCTCCGGCGACCTGGTCTGGGCCGACGACAACCGCACCGTGCTGTACGTCGAGAACGATCCGGAAACCCTGCTGACCGTGCGGGTGAAGAAGCACGTGCTGGGCACCCCGGCCAGCGCCGACAGCGTCGTCTACGAAGAGAAGGACGACAGCTTCTACATGGGCATCGGCCGCACCCGCGACGATCGCTTCATCACCATCGGCGTGCACAGCACCGTGTCCTCGGAAGAGCGCTATGCGCCGGCCAGCGACCCGACCACCTTCACCGTGCTGGCGCCGCGCCAGCGTGACGTCGAGTACGACGCCGACCACTACGACGGCCGCTGGGTGATCCGCACCAACGATGGCGCGAAGAACTTCAAGCTGGTCACCGCGCCGACCGACGCCACCTCGCGCGCGCAGTGGAAGGATTGGATCGCGCATGACGATGCGGTGTTCATCGAAGGCTTCGAGCTGTTCGACAGCTATACCGCCATCGCCGAACGTTCCGAAGGCCTGGAGCGCATCCGCCTGCTGTTCAAGGACGGCCGCAGCGATTACGTGAAGGCCGACGAGCCGGCGTATTCGATGGGCCTGGGCGACAACACCGAGGCCGATACGCCGTGGCTGCGCTACGTCTACACCTCGATGACCACCCCGACCACCGTGTTCGAGCTGAATACCGCTACCGGCGAGCGCCGCCAGCTGAAGGTGCAGCCGGTGATCGGCTATGACGCCTCGAAATACGAAACCGACCGCGTCTGGATCACCGCGCGCGATGGCGTGAAGGTGCCGGTGTCGCTGGTCTACCGCAAGGGCTACCAGAAGGACGGCAAGGGCGCGTTGTTCCAGTACGCCTATGGCAGCTACGGCATGTCGATGGACCCGTACTTCAACCAGACCGCGGTGAGCCTGCTCGACCGTGGCGTGGTGTATGCCATCGCCCACATCCGCGGCGGCCAGGAGATGGGCCGCGACTGGTACGAGAACGGCAAGCTGCTGCACAAGCAGAACACCTTCAACGATTTCATCGACGTCACCCGGGGCCTGGTGGCGCAGGGCTGGGCGGCGAAGGATCGCGTCGCCGCCTCCGGTGGCAGTGCCGGTGGCCTGCTGATGGGTGCGGTGGCCAACCAGGCGCCGCAGGATTACCGGGTGATGGTGGCGCAGGTGCCGTTCGTCGACGTGGTCACCACCATGCTCGACCCGACCATCCCGCTGACCACCAACGAGTACGACGAGTGGGGCAACCCGGAGCAGAAGCCGTTCTACGACTACATGCTGTCCTACTCGCCCTACGACAACGTCAAGCGGCAAGCCTACCCGGCGCTGTTCGTCGGTACCGGCCTGTGGGATTCGCAGGTGCAGTACTGGGAACCGGCCAAGTGGGTGGCCAAGCTGCGTGACGACAACACCGGCCAGTACCCGATCCTGTTCCGCACCAACATGGAAGCCGGCCACGGTGGCAAGTCGGGGCGCTTCCAGCGCTACCGCGAGCTGTCCGAGTCGTATGCGTTCGTGCTGCAGCAGCTGGGCATCGTCCAGCCGTGATCGCAACGGGATGCCGGGCGTTGCCTGGCACCCTGAACCGGTATCCTTCGGCCATGAGCGCGCCTGATCCTTCCGCCCCCGGCGACGTCACCACGCCACCGCGCGTGGTGCGTTTCCGCTGGGCGTGGTGGCTGCTGGCGTACGTCAGCCTGGGTACCGGCATCGTCGGCATCTTCGTGCCGGGGCTGCCGACCACCGTATTCATCCTGATCTCGGCCTGGGCCGCATCGCGCGGTTCCGAACGCCTGCACACGTGGCTGATTCAGCATCCGCGCTTCGGCCCGGCCATCGCCAATTGGCAGGCGCATGGTGCGGTCAGCCGCTACGGCAAGTGGATGGCCACGATCACCATGGCGGTGTGTGCCGCCATCATGCTGTGGTGCGTGCCGATCGCCTGGGTGAAGTGGTTCTCGATCGGCAGCATGACCGTGGTGGCGATCTGGCTGTGGACGCGGCCGTTGCCGCCACCGGAGCGGTAGTGCCGGCCGCTGGCCGGCAACCCGATCCCCTGCACCTACCGCTCAGCCGCCAATGGCTATACTCGGGGCATGAAGATCCCCCATCGAAACGTCATCCTGATTCCGCTGGCAGCGGCCTCGCTGCTGTTCCTTGCCGCCTGCGGCAACAAGGGCCCGCTGGTACTGCCGCAGAAGCCGGTGCCGGTGGAAGAAGCCGTCGAGCCGGCTGCCGAACCGGCCACCGAGGCGACTCCGGCGCAGACCCAGGGCAGCGAAACTCCGGCCACGACCGCGGACCCGGCCGCACCGACCACCCCGCCGGCGTCCGCGCCCGCGAAGAAGGCGGGCGGCGGGAATGGGTAAGGCCGGTTCCAGCGCCCTGCGCTTCAGCAAGATGCATGGCGCGGGCAATGATTTCGTAGTGATCGACCTGCGTGACGGCACCGCGCCGCCCACGCCCGAGCTGGCCGCGCGCCTGGCGGATCGCCATACCGGCGTGGGCTGTGATCAGATCCTGACCATCGAAGCGCCGCGTGCGGACGGTTCGGTGGCCTCGTACCGGATCTGGAATGCCGACGGTTCCAACTCCGAGCAGTGCGGCAACGGCGCGCGCTGCATTGCCGCCTGGCTGGTGCGCGAGGGCAGCGCGCAGGGCGATGCGTTCGTCATCGACAGCCCGCTGGCCAGCCATGAAGTGAAGGTGCTGGGCGATGGCCAGTTCGCGGTGACCATGGGCGTGCCGGCATTCGAGCCGTCCAACGTGCCGCTGGTGGGTTTTGCCCACCCGCGCGAGGAATACCTGCTGCCGCTGCAGGGCGAGAGCGTGCGGTTTGCCGCTGTGTCGATGGGCAACCCGCATGCGGTGATCGAAGTGGGCCTGATCGATGCCGCGCCGGTCGAGCGCGTCGGTTCGCTGCTGCAGCAGCATGCGTCGTTCCCGCGTTCGGTGAACGTGGGCTTTGCCCAGGTGATGGGCCCGGCGCACGCACGCCTGCGCGTGTTCGAGCGCGGCGTCGGCGAAACCCTGGCCTGCGGCAGTGGCGCCTGCGCCGCTGCAGTGACCCTGATGCAGCGCGGCCGCCTGCAGCACGATGCCCGCATCAGCCTGCCTGGGGGCGACCTGCGCATCCAGTGGCCAGGCGATGGCCAGCCGGTGGTGATGGCGGGCCCGACCGCATTCGTCTTCGAAGGGGAGTGGATCGCATGACCGAAACCGTCGACAAGCTCGGGGCCCATGAAGTCGCTGCCTGGTTGCGGCGGCATCCGGGCTTCCTCAAGCAGTTCCCGGACCTGGCCCTGACCCTGGTGGTGCCGCGTGACGACGGCCCGACCGCGTCGCTGGCCAGCTACCAGCTGGAAGTGCTGCGCGAGAAGAACCGCGAGCTGGCACGACGGTTGGCCGACCTGGGCGCGACCGCGCAGGTCAATGAACGCCTGGCGGTGCGCACGCACCAGCTGACCCTGGCGCTGATGAAGCAGGACAACGCCGCAGACACCCTGCGCGCGATGGCCGCATCGTTGCAGGAAGACTTCGCCGGCGATCTGGTGCGGCTGGTGGTGCACACGCCGGTGGCCGGACTGGAACAGGCCGACTGGCTGCAGGTGATCGCCGCCGATGATCCGCAGCTGGCTCCGTTCCGCGATTGCCTGAAGGATGGCGAGCCGATCTGCGGCCGCCTGCAGCCGGAAAAGAATGCCGTGCTGTATGGCGTGCGCAGCGAGCAAGTGCAGACCACCGCACTGCTGCCGCTGCCCGGTGTGGGCCTGATCGCGGTCGGCAGCCATGACCCGAACCGCTTCTACCCGGGCATGGGCACGTTGTTCCTGCGCATGATGGGCGACGCCCTGGCCACTGGCCTGAAGCGCTTCGCCGGCTGAGCAGGACACGTCGACGATGAGCGCGGTACAGGCCTTCCTGCAGCACCTGCAGGTGGAGCGGCGGATGTCGGCGCACACGCTCGACGCCTACCGCCGCGACCTGGACGCGCTGTCGGCATGGGCCGAGCCGCGTGGCATGGCCGTGGAAGCGCTTGATGCCGAAACGCTGCGCCAGTTCGTCGCCGATGAGCATCGCCGTGGGCTGTCGGCCAAGAGCCTGCAGCGCCGCTTGTCCGCCTGCCGCAGTTTCTACGCCTGGCTGCTCAAGCACGGCCGCATCGAGGTCAGCCCGGCGGCGACGCTGAAAGCGCCGCGTGCACCGCGGCGGTTGCCGCAGGTGCTCGATGCCGACGAAGCGGTGCAGCTGGTCGAACTGGAACCGGAAGGTGAACTCGGCCGCCGCGACCGCGCGCTGCTGGAGCTGTTCTATTCCTCGGGCCTGCGCCTGAGCGAAGTCTGCGCGCTGACCTGGCGCGACCTGGACTTCGCCAGCGGCCTGGTCAACGTGATGGGCAAGGGCAATCGCCAGCGCCGGGTACCGTTCGGCCGGCCAGCACGTGAAGCGCTGCAGGCATGGCGTGCGGAAAGCGGGGGCGGCCCGGCCTCGCCGGTGTTTCCCGGCCGCAACGGGCCGATCAGCCAACGCGCGGTGCAGATCCGCATCCGCCAGCTGGCCCAGCGCCAGGGCCTGTTCAAGCACGTGCATCCGCACATGCTGCGGCACAGTTTCGCCAGCCACATCCTCGAATCGTCCGGCGACCTGCGCGGCGTGCAGGAACTGCTCGGCCACGCCGACATCGCCACCACGCAGATCTACACCCACCTCGATTTCCAGCACCTGGCCAAGGTCTACGACGCCGCGCATCCACGCGCCAAGCGCCGCAGCAAGGGCGACAAGGCTGAATAGCCCGTCCTTGATCTGGATCAGGGCAGGTCGGATGCAAACGGCGCATCGTGGCCGCAGGCCACGAGGACACCGCCGCCATGGCGAAGCCGATTCCCCTGCATCCCAAACACCCCGAGCGTATCTGCTGGGGCTGCGACCGCTACTGCGCGGCCGACGCGCTGGCCTGCGGCAATGGCTCCGGCCGCACCCAGCATCCGATCGAGACGCAGGGTGAAGACTGGTACCTCGCCTGGGGGATCGAACCGAATCCGGAGCGGCCATCGCAGGCAAAACGTTGAACGGCAGGCGTTCCACATTCGGCGGCGGGGTCCGCACGCATTGCGATGCGCTCGTTGAAAAGGCGCCCTCTGTCCATGGGGCGCGGCCAAGCGCTGAACGGCAGCCATCCGCGCAGGCTTGATCGCACCCGGCGCTGTCCCCATGTCCCGTGAACAGCTATCGGAGGCCGCATGGACCCCAGTCAGAACCCCAACGTTTTCCACGCCACCACCATCGTCTGCGTCCGTCGCGGCGAGCACGTGGCCATTGCCGGCGACGGCCAGGTCACGCTGGGCCACACCGTGATGAAGGGCAATGCGCGCAAGGTGCGCCGCCTCGGCCGCGACGGCCAGGTGCTGGCCGGCTTCGCCGGCGCCGCCGCCGATGCCTTCACCCTGTTCGAGCTGTTCGAGGCCAAGCTGGAAAAGCACGGCCAGCTGCAGCGCGCGGCGGTCGAGCTGGCCAAGGATTGGCGCACCGAGCGCCGCCTGGGCAAGCTTGAGGCCCTGCTGGCGGTGGCCGACAAGGAAACCTCGCTGATCATCAGCGGCACCGGCGATGTGATCGAGCCGGAGGACGGCATCATCGCCATCGGTTCCGGTGGCTCCTATGCATTGTCGGCCGCCCGCGCGCTGATGGCGCACACCGAACTGGATGCGCGCACCATTGCCAGCGAAGCGATCGGCATCGCCGGTGACATCTGCATCTACACCA
>NZ_JAOEDV010000134.1:0-6176 GCF_029837545.1 Stenotrophomonas sp. GD04024
CATAGTCTTAGATATTTATGCAACAAAGCCCCATTAGAGCTAAACTCCATTTACTAATGTCATATTTAAATCTAATGGTATGAAAGTACTATCAAATATACTGTTTAAATTACAGCGATTTCATTCTTGCTTCCATTATTTCGAATTTGAAGTCTTGGAACCATTGAATTATTTAAGTAATCATAAATAACCATTTCAGGATGATGCAGATCAAATGCTTGTCCAAACCATATACAAGCAGCATTGGATGCACATGGTAAGACATGAATTTTGGTAATTCCTTTATCTGTTAGACTATGAAATAACGCATGAATATCTTGCATGAAACTTAGTCCTCGTTCAGGATTTCTTATTGCTCCATTCCCCATATATTCTGGTTTAGCAGTAATATTAATTACCGGATGTCCTAATTCAACAGCCTTATTTTTAGAGGTTTCTGGATCAGCAGTGAGATTCAATCTAATAGTAATTTCAGTACAATCTTCTATTTCACTGAAATTATTAATTTCATACGCTTTGGTTGTACATATAAGATCAGGCCACATCCAACAACTTCCATCCCTATACATAAGCATAGGTATAAATTTCCCTTTATTTCCTAATTTACTTCCTAATGCTATTAGGCATGGCATAGGGCCGAAGCCAAAAATAGCTACTCTCTTATCATCAAATTTAGTTTCCCTAAGTAATTGTTCTGTTTGAACTTCAAATTCTTCTAAAAAATACTTTTTATAGAACTCATCAGCTGAAGCTCTTAAATGAGCTGGTAATGGTTCATGAATTAGTGTCTTATCTTTATGCAAAATAGATTTTAATGGGAGAAGGCAGCTTGCAATATCACGTCGTGAAGGAGACTGAGGAATATTGCGATTCACGGGCCAGAAAAATAAATACACTGGCATAGGAGTAAAGCTTAAAGAATCTAATAAATCTTCGCATTGTGCTGTGAAATTACTTCTCATTTGCGAGAGTCTTGAAGCTGTATATTCTGCGCCAGCAACTTTATCAATTAACCTATGATGTTTTTCACATAATAATAAAATATTCGTTGGATCATCTGATAGTTGATATGAGAAGAAGGGGATACCGCGAGTAGAATTTTCTGATGCTGCAACATTATGAGCTAAAACGCCATATGTACCTTCAAATCCAGTTATTTCATCTATGTTTAATTTTGCACCACATCCTTTAAACATACATCGGCCATGACTTGAGAGATAAATCTGGTTTTTATCTTTTTCAGATAAATCGTTACCCCTACCTGTAAGATGCTCAAAATCAAAAATTCTTTTTATGAAATATTCTAATTGGTTTACAGGGTTTGGTTTTTGTTTAGGAATCTTTCTAGGAACAAAATCTACATCTTTAACTTCGCTCTCTTGAGAGGAGGTTAAATTCCATGTTTCTTTTAACTTTTCAAAATCATGTAGAGTGTGGGCATCAATTATGTGACCTTGAAGAAAGCGTGCATAAATGGAAATTTTTTTGGCAAGCAATCTTCGGACAAAAGTTAAAGTATCATCATAATTGAGAATTATACGGAAAAAACTTTCAGGGCTTTTATTTTTCAATAAGACAAAAATTATATTTTTACGTTCTTCATCAACTAATACACCTAATGAATCTATACAAATATGCTTTAAAATTTCTTCTATATATTTATTTGCATTTGATAAATCATCTATTGCTGATAAAGAAGTCTGTAAACTTAGGGATGGGTCTAGTTGCATTTTCAATTTAACTCAATATAACCTAACAGTTTGATTTTAAAATTTTTTCTACCAATCCAGATTCCAGTTTTTACTCTTCCGATTATTAAATATAAAACTGGGTCATTAAGATTGGTAATGCCATTTAGAACAGTATCTATATCCCTTAAATCGGTTGGAGAGGGTGTTGGTACATCTTCAGGATGTGTATGCCATAGGCCTTGAAAATTATAGAATTTTTTAGATTCGTTCCAAGCTTGTATTAAAGCATATTGGTGGGACTTTGACCTAAAGAAAGACATACGTGTTTGACAGTCTCCTTCCATAGGAGAGGTAAAGCTTTCAATGATTTTAGCTTTAGTTTCTATGTCTGTTCTTCCAATTAGAATGCCACCCGATTCTGGAGAATCTGATTCTAATTGTATAAATTGCTTTAAACTCTTTAAAACATTTGCTTGAATAATAAAGACTTGGCCTGTAGGTGTGTCACATTTAATCCTCCCTTGAGTTATGTATTGCAACATGGGCATACTTCTTTATAAATTTCTTTTAAATTCAATATATTAATTCCATTTGAATTATTTACTGAATTATAAAAAGGGGTAGTAATTATTCCATTTTTATTTGCATTCTGATTGTCGCCAGAAATAGAAACAAATCCTAATTGTTGATTCAGGACATATTCAGAAATATAGCTTGCTAGCTTCATGCAATTTAAAGAAGAGAAGGGGGTAAATGCACCAGCACACCCTGTAATATTTTTAGCAATTAGCTGTCCAGATTGTACATATTTATACATAGGGGTAAGACTTTTATTTGATTTTTCATCAAAATATAAGCAGTTTAAACATCCTACATGTTTATTATTGAAAGAAATAAAATGTCCACCTAAATCATAAGGTTCTAACCAGCCTATTATTACTTGAATGTTTGCACTTATTTCATAAATAGTTTTTACGAGAGAAATCTCAGTAGGAGTATGGCCAATTGCTATGATGATAGTATCAATATCTTCAGTAATTTTTGATTTTATCCAGCTTTCACCATGGCTTACGAATGGAAAAATAGTTAATCCGGGCCTTTCTATTAAAAACTTATTAGCTAAAGAAGTAGATTTATAGGTATTAACATACTGCAAACCTAAAGAATGACGATAAATATTATCTGTTTTTAAAAGCTCTGGATCTATGAAAGAAAATTTATTTACGCCTGTTTGAGCTAATATCTCTGCAATCTTTGAGCCTAAAGCCCCACATCCGATAATCGCTATATGTCTTGTTTTTTTCTCTTGCCCCGTTCTATTTAATAAATAATCTATCCACGCTCTTTGTGTTAAAGAGACTTTAAAGCCTTTGAAGGATACTTTTTCTTTGAAAGAATACCAAATGGCATAATAAAAAATCACATAAGCAAATCCATGTTCATTTGGAATTCCCACTAGGGCATAATGATTGCCTTGTTTTAACAAAGATCGTTTGTTCTCATTAGAGAGGGTATTAACAATTTTTAGAAAATAGTCCTCATTAAAATAATCTCCTATATCTGGTATGGGGAAAACAGAAGCATCTTCTAATAATATCTTATGAATTTTTACTTTTGTGAGCTGGTTGTGGTTTATGTAAGAACTATCGCCATCATCAATATGCTCTAATATTTGATGATTCCCTTTTGATGATTTTCTTAACCAACCATATAAATTAAATGTAGAAGTAGGGTCGCAATGTAATATTACATCCTCATTTATATTTTGAGTGCTGCCTAAATATCCTTCTAGTTCGTTATACAAGCTTACTCGGTTGTTTAATTGAAAATTAATAAAAGATTGCTTGAGTATATCTATAGCCCTTTCAAAGAATTCAGTAATAAGTTCTTTATGTCTATAGCCTTCAAAGTTTTCACCTTGATGATCCGTAGTACAAATTTCCCCACTTTGACTCACATGATCTAAGGCAGACATTGGTCGTGTCAATATTCTAAAAATGGGAGGTATCGTCCAATTAGCTCTATTTTGAAAAATTAGACCAAGGCAAACCTGTTGTGTATTAATGAGAAAATCAAATTTTAGATTAACCCAATCCTTAGTAATAGAAGTGACATGGATATTTTGAGCTCCATGTTCACTTAATAGCTTTTCAATATTGTCTAACTTTGGGTTATCAAAAAACATTGAGTTTTCCTAAGCAGATTTTCCTTCTTGAGTGTAATAAGTTTGTACTACTGGTTCGGACACTTCTTGTATTTCAGGGATAGGGAATTGTCTTCCAAAAGTTTTATTTAAAATTTTGCAAGCTTCTACTGTATCAGTTTCCTCATTTACAGCTTCTAAAGATGATTTTAAATCTTCAAGTTTTGATTTTAAGTGCTCCATTTGTTTTCGGGTCAATTTTTCGAGTAAGTCTACACCTTGATGTGCAGGTAAATTAATTACGAGTCTGAAGTAATACTCGTTATTTTCTGGATCAATGCTAAAGGTAGTGAATTGATCTAATACATTATTTACTATAGAAAGTAATACCTTATTATCATTCTCATAATCTTCAGCTGTTATATGCTCATATACAGCTGTAGTGATAGCAATACTCTTAAAAAAATCTAGACCTTTCTCATTTCGCCATTGTTTCAAGTAGCGAGTACATCGTCTAAACTGATGACGTAAATCTGAATCATCTTCAAATTTTCCCAAAATTGTATCGGTAAGTTCAGTAGGATTTGAAATATCCCAAGTCTTAAGGTCTTCAGAGGAGAATTCCTTACCTCGAGCTAGATACATATTGCCTTTGTCGTCTTCAGCGTAGATGGGCAGATCTACATGATAATCGGGACTACCATTTTTGAGATAAGTGACAGTTACGCAAGGTCGTTTGATCGTTACAGTTCTATTTGAATGAGTTAAAGCATCTCTAACAATTTTTTTAATTTCTACTGAGCCATATTCCTCTTTGTCACAATCTAATAAAACTCCTACATCAATATCATAATCTCCATTCTTAGGCTTAATCCCTGTGCCCAAGGCATAACTACCTTGATTAAAGTATTCAACAAATTGAGGACCATTTGGATCCTTTTTGAGTTCATCTTTTAAGGTGCTAATCAAAAGGTCACGTTTTTCACGTAATGTACTTTCTTCGTCATAACGACCTAATCGAATATTTGTGTGGAACTTAGCATAGTGTTTTTGTGGATTCGCCATATTGTTGTATTCCTGTAGTGCTTTTGTTGTTATGGGGATCTCCTATATTAAATACAAGTTAAGACATTAAAAAAAATAGAATTTTTAAAGGGAAAATTTAATCAAAAAATATTTAAACAAACGATGAGATGTATCAATCTCCAATTTTTAGCATTCCTTCCCAACTAAAATAGTTTTGAGTCAAATTCTTTCTGGACATCGCCCATACACGACCATGCATCTTGCAAGGTCCAATTACGGCATCGCCACCACAGAGTAAAAAGAATGTTCAAAATAAACAGTCTAAAAATTCTGAATAGCCTTTTAGAACAGAGAGTTAAGGCACACAATTTAAAATAGTCAGTGAGCCTATCAAAATCCTCATGTATGAAACCTAAGAAGTTCCACATTTTTCTGGGTATACAAGCCTAAATTTTATGGAAAGAATTCATATGCTGCTCCTTTAGCTAAAAGAGTATTCAGCTTACGATTCGTGGTTATTTTCAACAGTGCCTTCTGGTAAGGGTCGGCACCTGCACATCAAAAAAATCTCCCCCCAGAGTACGGCTGTTTCTATCGGGGGTAGAATATTCATTCTGTTACTTTAGACTATACCCTAAAGTTACAATCTGAAAGTTCATGAAATTATGTATCATTTAAATGATTTTTAATCATAAGTAACATGTAACTTTGATATTAAAGATTTATAATTTACAAAATTGTTCATTTTTATCCAATTGGGGCGAGAAAGAGTGAAAGGCCAAAAAGTAGGTTATGTGCGAGTGAGTTCGGTCGAGCAAAATACTGGGCGTCAACTTGAGGGGATTGAAGTCGACCGGATTTTTGTTGACCGTGCTTCAGGTAAAAATACTGACCGACCTAAATTTCAGGAAATGTTGAACTATGTCCGGGAAGGGGACAGGGTGATTGTACATTCCATGGATCGTTTTGCGCGAAGCCTGAAAGATTTGGTCACTGAAGTAGATAAACTGGTCAAACGAGGGATTGCCATCCAGTTTGTAAAAGAAAATATTACTTTTACGGCCGAATCCACCCCGTTGGATAATTTGATGCTGCAATTGATGGGTGCTTTTGCACAGTTCGAACGTGAGATCATTTTAGAGCGGCAAAAGGAAGGAATAAAACTCGCCTCTGCTCAGGGGAAGTACAAAGGTCGGGTGCATAAACTAAAGCCTGACCAAGCTGAAGCTTTACGACAAGCATGGAAGGAGGGGAAGTATCCATCGAAAATGGCATTAGGGAAAGCTTTTGGGATTAGTCGTCAGGCGGTATACCGA
>NZ_JAOEDV010000135.1:0-6071 GCF_029837545.1 Stenotrophomonas sp. GD04024
AGATGAATCCCTTCCACGGTCGGCACTTTCAAGGTGAAATCATTCTTTGGGCTGTTCGTTGGTATTGTAAATATGGCATCAGCTATCGTGAACTTCAAGAAATGCTCGCTGAACGAGGCATAAATGTGGATCACAGTACAATTTATCGTTGGGTTCAGCGTTATGCTCCAGAAATGGAAAAACGGTTACGCTGGTATTGGCGTAATCCTACAGATTTACATTCATGGCATATGGATGAGACTTATATCAAAGTGAAGGGGCGATGGACTTACCTGTATCGTGCAGTTGATCAACGGGGTCATACGATTGACTTTTACCTTTCCGCTAGACGGAACAGTAAATCAGCCTATAGTTTTCTAGGAAAGATCTTCAATACGGTGAAAAAATGGCAAATTCCACGGGTCATCAATACAGATAAAGCAGCGACCTATGGCCATGCTTTATCACGATTAAAGCGAGAAGGAAAATGTCCAGTAGATATTGAGCACAGGCAGATTAAGTATAAAAATAATGTCATTGAATGTGATCATGGTAAGTTAAAGCGAATCATCAGGGCCACATTAGGATTCAAATCTATGAAGACTGCTTATGCCACAATTAAAGGTATTGAAGTCATGCGTGCACTACGTAAAGGACAAGCATCGTCATTTTATTATGGTCAGCCTCAGGGTGAAGTGTGTCTAATCAACAGGGTTTTCGGTCTCTAAGCACTTTTTAAAGGGAACATCATCGACTCAAATCACTATTTGCAACAGTGCCTACCCGCTATGGTATTCCTGAAGCGAAATTTAACAGCACTTATAAATCTTTCCCGATCACTTCGAAAATTGCCCAAGCCAAAAATCTGGCTGCTCAGTATCAGTTAAGTGGTGTTCCGGCAGTGACCGTGAATGGTAAATATATTGTGCAGGGTAATGATGCCAAAGTCATTCAGGTGGTGAATTACCTGATCGAGAAAGAGCGTAAAGCCAAATAAGACGCGATTGATTATCTCTAAAAAAAACCTGCATCGAATCTGCAGGTTTTTTTATTTAAACTGGAGGAATGGTTATTTACGTCCTGACTGCCGGATCTGGTGTTTCTATCGGCGGGCGATACCAGTGTAAAATTCCTCGGAATAAGAGCTGCATCTGCAACATGCTTTGCGCTTTAAAGTAATGAATTTTCCTTTCTATTTCAACACGCAGAATTGCCGAGGCGCCCCGACGCTCTACAACAAACAAATTCTAATCTAAGATTTACATAAATAGACTGATAAAGTTTAAAAGGAATAAATATTAATTTAAACAACATGGAAATTCTTGTTAATTTCAACAGAAATATGAACAATCTCTTCATGAATTGACAAAGCTTTACGAACTACCTCTGCTGTTAAGGAGTCATTAACTGTATTTAGGGATAAAATACATGAAGATTTACTTCTACCTACTTTCCAGACATGCAGATCAGTAATCGTAATTTGGTTATCTAATTCCTCTACAACTTCCTGAATCTCCTTTACTACAGGATGTTCCATCTCTGCATCAAGCAATGTTTTACCTGTTTCTCTAATCAATCCCCAAGACCATTGTGCTACAAGCACTGCACCTACGATCCCTAGAATTGCATCTAAAAAATCCCATCCAAAATACTTCCCTGCGAAAAGTGCAATAATCGCTAATACAGAAGTTACTGCATCTGCTACTACATGAAGAAAAGCGGCTTTCTGGTTTAAGTCATGGTCATCATGAGAGTGATGATGATCGTGGTGGTGGTCATGGTCATCATGAGAGTGATGATGATGGTGGTGGTGACCATTTTCACGTAGTAACCAGGCACAAATAAAATTAACGATCAAGCCAACAATCGCAATTGAAATTGCCTCGTTGTAGTGAATATTCACAGGATTGAATAAACGTTCTATCGATTGAACACCCATGAATACAGCAACAACCATCAATAAAATGGCACTCGAATATCCAGCTAAGATTTCTATCTTCCATGTACCGAAACAGAATCTCTGATCACGAGCATATTTTCGAGCCATTTTATAGGCAAAATAAGCTAAGCCCAATGCCAACATATGAGAACTCATATGCCATCCATCAGCCAATAAAGCCATGGAATTAAAGAACCATCCTCCAAAAATTTCAAACACCATCATTACACCAGTGAGGATGGTTGCGATTAAAATTTTCTTTTGTGCTAAAGGATTTCCTTCGTCAAATTGATGCGAATGGTCACTTTTAACATTATTTAGATATTACATTTTATTGCACCACAATTAATACTCCCCCATAGTATATGTTCTTGAGGTTGAATAGTATGTCTCACTTAAATCAGAACAAAAAAATTTTAAATCGGATTAGACGAATTCAAGGTCAAACTAATGCCCTTGAACAGAATATTTTAAATTCTGAAAATTCTTGTATTGAGGTATTACAGCAAGTTGCAGCAATTAAAGGTGCGATAAATGGCTTAATGAATGAGTTAATAGAACTTCATCTTAGAGAACATGTACTCGGTGATACTGAGAAAATAAAGGAAAAAGAACTAAATGAATTTTTAGCTTTAGTTAAACGCTACTTATAACTTTAAAGCACAGTCTTTTAAATAAAAAACTGTGTGCGCACCTATTAATGACAGTGGTAATCACCAGTTTTACTGTTGGTATGACAACCCTGTGAGTTCGTTCCCCCAGAATGAGCATTCGCATAGGTAAATGACATGCCTATAAAGCATATTAATAAAATTCTTTTCATCTTAATCCCTCTCAAATAATTAGAATATCAACTGTATGATATTTAATAAAAGCCAACATGGCTTAGACTATTTCCAAATATATAAAGTAAAGCCAACAAAACTTTAAATGTATATAAAAAATGGTTAAATAATTGCAAGGGGGGCTTTAAAACGTTTTAATCGTAAAGCATTTCCTAGTACAAATATTGACGAGAGAGCCATTGCACCAGCAGCAAATACAGGAGAAAGTAGCAGTCCAAATTGCGGATAAAGTACACCTGCTGCAATAGGAATCAGAGCTGCATTGTAAACAAATGCCCAAAATAAATTTTCACGAATATTGGTTATAGTCGCTTTGCTTAAAGCGATAGCATTTGGCACTCCTTTCAGGTTGCCAGACATCAAAACCACATCAGCAGCTTCAATAGCTACGTCTGTACCTGTACCTATTGCTAAACCAATATCTGCTTCTGCAAGTGCAGGGGCATCATTAATGCCATCTCCAACATATGCGAGTTTACCATATTGATTTTTTAATTTTTTAACGGCCTCTATTTTACCTTCTGGTAAGACTTCTGCAATAACCTCATCAATACCTAGTTTTTTTGCAATCGCTTGAGCTGTATGACGGTTATCACCTGTAATCATGGCAACCTTTAAACCTAACTGATGTAACGCTTCAATTGCAGCAAATGTTGATTCTTTAATTGGATCTGCTACAGCAATAATGGCAGCAAGTTTCTGGTCAATCGCAACATAGAGAGGAGTTTTTCCTTCTTCTCCCAAACGATCCGAAAATTGAGAAAAAACAGTAGGATTCAAACCTAGTTTTTCCATATATCGATCTGCACCAATATGAACCAAATGCTCAGAAACCTTCGCTTCTATTCCGTAGCCGGTCACTGATTTAAAATCAGCAACAGGAGACAGGATTAATTCCTTATCTATAGCGGCTTGTACAATTGCTCGAGCAATAGGGTGCTCAGACTTTGATTCAACGGCTGCCATCAGTGAAAGTACGGTATTGTATTCAAAACCTTCTAAGACATGCAGATCGGTTAAAATTGGTTTCCCTTCAGTCAGAGTCCCTGTTTTATCAACTGCAACCACTTTAGTTTCTTTGAGCAGCTGTAAAGCTTCACCTTTACGAAATAAAACCCCCATTTCAGCACCCCGCCCAGTTCCCACCATGATTGATGTAGGCGTTGCAAGTCCCATCGCACAAGGACATGCAATAATGAGTACCGCAACTGCATTAACTAAGCTAAACGTTAGGGCTGGCTCAGGGCCGAAGATAAACCACGTAAGAAAAGTTAAAAGAGAGAGACCCATTACTACAGGTACAAACCACATGGTAATTTTATCAACCAATGCCTGAATAGGCAGCTTGGAACCCTGTGCCTGTTCAACCATTCGGATGATTTGAGAAAGCACTGATGAACTACCAACAGAGGTGGCTTTGATATTTAAGCTGCCACTTTGGTTAATTGTTCCTCCTACCACAGTAGAGCCTATCGTTTTTTCAACGGGCATAGGCTCGCCAGTAATCATGGATTCATCAATAAAACTTTGGCCGTGAATAACTTCACCATCGACAGGGATACGCTCACCTGGTCTAATCTCTACAATCGTTCCTGTTTGAACTTCGGCAATCGGAACTTCTATCACCTGATTATTGAGCTGTATTCTGGCAACTTTAGGCTGCATTCCAACTAGATGTTGAATTGCTAAAGACGTTCGGCCTTTTGCCTTGGCTTCAAAAAATCTACCTAATAGAATTAAAGTGATAATAACCGCTGCAGCTTCATAATAAACATTGACCGTGCCTTGTGGCAGGACACTTGGAAAGAAAGTAGCAACCACTGAATAAAGATAAGCAGCCAATGTTCCTACAGCCACCAAGGAATTCATGTCTGGTGCTAAGCGGAATAAACTTGGGATGCCCTTTTTGAAGAAGCGTCGGCCTGGAAAAATTAATGCTACTGTGGTCAAGAAAAATTGCATTAACCAGCTATTTTGTTGGCCAATGTTATCCATCATAAACGTATGAAAGGCGGGAATCAGGTGTGATCCCATTTCTAAAATAAAAACGGGTAGAGTCAATAAGACTGACAAAATTAAATCTTTTTTAAGTTTTTCTAATTCAATATTCTTTTTATCTTGAAAGCTTTCCGTAGTTTGATGAACTGACTTTGCTTCAAACCCTGCTTTGGTGACAGCCTGAATTAACGAGTCACGAGTGACAGATGAGCTTGCCTGAATAGTCGCTTTTTCAGTAGCCAGATTTACATGTGCTGATTCCACACCCTCAACAGATTTTAAGGCTTTTTCTACTCGACCTACACAAGAAGCACATGACATACCCTCAATCGTAAGCTCTATTGGTTGCAGCGCTTCCACTTCGTAGCCTGCTTTTTCTACGGCTTTAATTAAAGTAGCGCGATCAAGTGGTTGATGCGCATAAATGACTGCTTTTTCGGTAGCCAGATTTACATGAGCCGATTCAACACCCTCAACAGATTTTAAAGCTTTTTCCACACGGCCTACACAAGAAGCACATGTCATCCCCTCAATCTCTAATGTTTCACTGTAGTGTGGCGTATCAGTCATTTCGGTACTCATATACGATCTCTATCATTTAGATATGCTGAGTTCTATATGCGAAGATCAGCTCGAACCAAGATTAGGGGGAATTCAGGGATTACTTTTATTTCAAGCAAGTACAGGTTTTATCTGTACGATGAGGAAAATAAGAGAGAGTAAAAGTGGTAAGGAATTCCCACTGTTACTCTAACAGAGATTAAGCAGGATCAGCTGTAAATCCACGCTCACTGAGAGTGGCAATGACTTGATCCTGACTCACCGTTGTGTTGATTTCAACAATACGGTTTTGTAAATCAATATCGAGTGAGGCATTCGAGTCGAGCTCTTTAATTGCGGTAGTAATGCCGCGTGCACAACCACCACAAGTCATATTAGCGATGTGAAATTTCATATGTTGCTCCTTTTTAACAAAACATTTGTTTAAAACATTAGAACAGTAACTCTAAACTTTCACCATACAACCAGCCTTTTTCTGAATCAGTTACTCGCTGTAACTTGGTCTGTTTACAACCTTACAGTTTTCTTCAGAGTATTCCAAAGAAGAGTGTTCTAATGACTACAGTAAAAGTACTTAACCAACATTAATGTGACTTTAAAATGACATTTTTGTCATCTACGATCACTCTGAAATTTATAAGATTAGTTATTTCAATCAATGGTAGTGAACTGAATAGATGAGACCGTTATGGGTTGAAGATAAGCTAAAAACCGGTGACTACCTTTATGTATAATGCCTCATGATGCGA
>NZ_JAOEDV010000136.1:0-5552 GCF_029837545.1 Stenotrophomonas sp. GD04024
CTGCGTCCCTCTCGAACAGGAACTTGACCAGTTCGCCTTCCAGGAACGCGCGGTGCTCCGGCGTGCGGGGCGAAAGGCGGTTTTCGTTGATCAGCATGGTCTGGTGCGCCAGCCACGCCGCCCAGGCTTGCTTGCCGATGTTGTTGAAGATGCGCTGGCCCAGTTCGCCGGGGTAGGGCACGAAGTCCAGGCCCTCGGCATCGCGTTGTTCGTACTGGCAGAAGACGGTTCGGGACATGGCACTCACTCGTGGTTGCGGGGTTTCTTGGAATTTCGTTTTGGCGCTTTGATGGTGGCGCCATCGAGCAGCTTGCGGATCGGCGCGGGCAGGCCCAGCGCGGGAAGTTCGTCGGCGGCGACCCAGCGCAGCGTGGGTTCCTCCACGCGCAGCCCGTGTACCTGCCGCGACAGTATCTGCAGATGCAGCTTGTAGTGGCTGAAGGTGTGCTGCAGCACCGGCAGTTCCTCGGCATCTTCCAGTGAGCCGTCGACGTGCGCATCGAACCAGTCCTGCAGCACGCTGCCGGCCTCCGCCTGTGGCAGGGTCCACAGCTGTGCCCAGATGCCGGTGTCCGGCCGCTTTTGCAGCAGTACGCGCTGCCGGGCGTCGCGCAGCAGCAGCGCCACCGCTTCGCGTTCGGGCAGCGTCTTGCCGGGCTTGGGCGTGGGCAGTTCGGCAGTGCGGCCTTCGCGGCGCGCAACGCAGTCGTCGTGCAGCGGGCAGATCACGCAGGCCGGTTTCGCGCGGCTGCAGACGGTCGCGCCCAGGTCCATCTGCGCCTGGGTGTAGTCGGCCATGCGTCCGGCTGGGACCTGCGCCACATGTGCCTCGGCGATCGCCCACAGCTGCTTCTCGATGGCCGGCAGGCCGGGGAAGCCGTCGATGCCGTGGTAGCGGCTGAGTACGCGCTTGACGTTGCCGTCGAGGATTGCGAACGGGTCGTTCCAGGCCTGGCTGAGGATCGCGCCAGCGGTGCTGCGGCCGATGCCGGGCAGCGCGTGCAGTGCATCGAAATCGCGCGGCAGGTCGCCGCCGTGCAGTTCCACGCAGCGCTTGGCCGCGGCGTGCAGGTTGCGTGCGCGGGCGTAGTAGCCGAGCCCGGCCCACTGCGCCATCAGCGCGTCGTTGCTGGCCGCGGCAAGGTCGGGCAGGGTCGGGAAGTGCTGCAGGAACCGCTGGAAATACGGGATGACCGTGGCCACCTGGGTCTGCTGCAGCATGATCTCCGACAGCCAGACCCGGTACGGGCTGCGCGGGTGCTGCCAGGGCAGGTCGTGGCGGCCGTGGCCGTCGAACCAGTGCAGCAGGCGGGCAACGAAGCCGTCTTGCTGGGCAGTGTCGGCGCTGGCGTGCGGCTGGCGTGGCATCGGTGTTCCGGAGGAGGGCAGCCACCTTGGAGTGGCTCTACCGGTTCCAGTAGAGCCACCCCACGGGTGGCTGCGCGGTGTATCAGCCGCCCAGCGCTTCAGGCAGCAGGGCGTCGACGAAGGCTTCCGGATCGAACACGCGCAGATCTTCCGGGCGCTCGCCGATGCCGGCGAAGCGGATCGGGATGCCGAACTCGCGGGCCAGCGCGAACACCACGCCGCCCTTGGCGGTGCCGTCCAGCTTGGTCACCACCAGGCCGGTCACGTTCACCGCGGCATTGAACTGGCGCAGCTGCGACAGCGCGTTCTGGCCGGTGGTGCCATCGATCACCATCAGCACTTCGTGCGGGGCGGTGGGGTCGATTTTGCCGAGCACGCGGCGGATCTTGCCCAGTTCGTTCATCAGCCCGGACTGGGTGTGCAGGCGGCCGGCGGTGTCGGCGATCAGCACCGAGGTGCCGCGGGCCTTGCCGGCCTGCAGCGCATCGAATGCCACCGATGCGGCATCGGCGTTCTGCCCCTGGGCGACCACGGCCACGCCGTTGCGCTCGCCCCAGGCCTGCAGCTGGGCCACGGCGGCGGCGCGGAAGGTATCGCCGGCGGCCAGCATCAGGCTGTGGCCGTCGTCCTTGAAGCGTTTGGCCAGCTTGCCGATGGTGGTGGTCTTGCCGACGCCGTTGACACCGACGGTGAGCACCACGAAAGGCTTGGCGTTGCGATCGATCACCAGCGGCTTGGCCACCGGCTGCAGGATCGCGATCAGTTCGCTGCGCAGCGCGGCCAGCAGCGCATTGGCGTCGGCGAATTCGCGCGACTTCATGCGCTTGCGCAGGCCCTCTACCAGGTCGGTGGTGGCACCCACGCCGACGTCGGCGGTGATCAGCGCGGTTTCCAGCTCGTCCAGCAGGTCGTCGTCGAGCTTGGGGTTGCGCGAGAACAGGCCGCCGAAGCTGCGTGCGATGACGCTGTTGCGCAGGCGTTCGCGCCAGCCCGGCTTGCCGGCCGGAGCCGGGGCGGCGTCGACCAGCACCGGCAGATCAGCGGCGGGCGCAGCCGGTGCTTCGGCCGGGGTGACCGGCGCCAGCGGCGCGAGCACGGCAGCAGCGGCCAGGGCTTCGGCTTCGAAGTCCTCTGCGGCGATGACGCGTTCCGCAGCCGGCGGTGCCGGTGCGGCGGCCGGCGCTTCGGGCACTGCGACGGGCGCAGGTGCAGGCGTCGGCGCGGCTAGCGGAACGGCCGGGGCTTCTTCGACCGGGGCAGCGGACGGGAATGCCGCCGCCAGCTCTTCAGCCGAGTAGTGCTGGGTCTTGGGCGCCTCCGTTGCGGGGGCGTCCTGGGGCTTCTTGCGACGGAAAAAACTGAGCATTGGCAAAAGGCGCTGAAATCAGAGGGATATGCTACCACTCGGGCCTGTCGGGCCGATGTGGACTCAAGGACGCGGCCTGCCGGCCGTTAACCGGTCCGGAGGGCTGCGCAGGCTGGCCCGGAGACCGCCATGAACAATGTGATGGGAATGGCCCTCGGCGGAATGCGCGCGGCCCAGCAGGGCGTGCAGGTGGCCGCGCACAACGTGGCCAACCTGGCGACCCCCGATGCCCAGCGCCTGCAGCTGCAGCGTGGTGCGGTGGAGCAGGGCGGAGTGCAGGCTGTGGTGACGACCATCGGCACCGCATCCGGCGCGCCGCTGGGTGACCTGCTGGCGGCCCGGGCCGATGTGGTGGCGTTCGCCGCCAACGCCACGGTGATCCGCCGCCAGGACCAGATGCTGGGCTCGCTGCTGGATTGGGAAGCCTGAGGCGACCGGCTTTGGTGGGTGTCAACCTTGGTTGACACGCTCGACCCGCGTTGGTGGGTGCCAACCTTGGTTGGCACGCCTTTGGAGCGCCAACCAAGGTTGGCATCCACCAGAGCAGGAGCGCCAACCAAGGTTGGCATCTACCAGAGCAGGAGCGCCAACCAAGGTTGGCATCTACCAGAGCAGGAATGCCAACCAAGGTTGGCATCCACCAGCACCCGGTAGCGCCGGGCCATGCCCGGCGACCACCCTGTCGGTCAGGCCGACAGTTCCAGCAGCAGCTTGTTCAGGCGCGCCACATAGGCGCCCGGGTCCTTCAGGCTGTCACCGGCGGCCAGTGCGGCCTGGTCGAACAGCACTCGGCCCAGGTCGTCGAAGCGCGTGCCATCGGCTTCGGCATCCAGCTTGGCGATCAGCGGGTGGCCCGGGTTGATCTCCAGCACCGGCTTGCTGTCCGGCACCTTCTGCCCGCTGGCTTCCAGGATCTGGCGCATCTGCAGGCCCAGGTCCTGTTCGCCGATGGCCAGCACCGCCGGCGAATCGGTCAGGCGATGCGACACGCGCACTTCGGCCACATCGTCGCCCAGCACCGTCTTCAGGCGCTCCACCAGGCCCTGCTTGTCCTTGGCCGCCGCTTCCTGCTCCTGCTTGTCCGCTTCGGTTTCCAGCGCGCCCAGGTCGAGGTCGCCACGGGCGATGTCGACGAAGCCCTTGCCGTCGAAATCGGTCAGGTAGCCCATCAGCCACTCGTCGATGCGGTCGGTCAGCAGCAGCACTTCCACGCCCTTCTTGCGGAACACTTCCAGGTGCGGGCTGTTGCGTACCTGGCTGTAGCTCTCGCCGGTCAGGTAGTAGATCTTGTCCTGGCCTTCGGTCATGCGGCCGAGGTAGTCGGCCAGCGACACGCTCTGCGCGTCGCCGTCGCCACGGGTGGAGGCGAAGCGCAGCAGGCCGGCCACCTTCTCGCGGTTGTTGTAGTCCTCGGCCGGGCCTTCCTTCAGTACCTGGCCGAATTCCTTCCAGAACGTGGCGTACTGCTCGGGCTTGTCGGCGGCCAGCTTTTCCAGCATGTCCAGCGAGCGCTTGGTGAGCGCGGCCTTCATCGAATCGATGACCGGGCCGGACTGCAGGATCTCACGCGAGACGTTCAGCGACAGGTCGTTGGAATCGACAACGCCCTTGATGAAGCGCAGGTACAGCGGCAGGAACTGTTCGGCCTGGTCCATCACGAACACGCGCTGCACGTACAGCTTCAGGCCCTTGGGCGCATCGCGGTGGTACAGGTCGAACGGCGCGCGGCCGGGCACGTACAGCAGCGAGGTGTACTCCAGCTTGCCCTCAACCTTGTTGTGGCTCCACGCCAGCGGGTCGCTGTGGTCGTGCGCCACGTGCTTGTAGAACTCGGTGTACTCGGCGTCGCTGATCTCGGTGCGCGGGCGGGTCCACAGCGCGCTGGCGCGGTTGACGGTTTCCCACTCGACTGCTGCACCTTCTTCGCCACCTTCCTTCGGCATCTGGATCGGCAGGCCGATGTGGTCCGAATACTTCTTGAGGATGCTGCGCAGGCGCCAGCCGTCGGCGAAGTCATGCTCGCCGTCCTTCAGGTGCAGCACGATGCGGGTGCCACGCTCGGCCTTGTCGACGGTGGCGACGTCGAAATCGCCTTCGCCGCGCGAACTCCAGCGCACGCCTTCGCCGGCAGCCAGGCCGGCGCGGCGCGAGGTGACTTCCACTTCATCGGCAACGATGAAGGCGCTGTAGAAGCCGACGCCGAACTGGCCGATCAGCTGCGAATCCTTCTTCTGGTCGCCGGACAGCTGGCGCAGGAAGTCACCGGTGCCGGACTTGGCGATGGTGCCGAGGTGGGCGATCGCTTCGGCGCGGCTCATGCCGATGCCGTTGTCTTCGATGGTGATGGTGTGGGCGGCGGGGTCGAAGCTGACGCGCACGCGCAGTTCGCTGTCGCCTTCCAGCAGGGCCGGCTGGGTCAGGGCCTCGAAGCGCAGCTTGTCGGCGGCGTCGGCGGCGTTGGAGACCAGCTCGCGGAGGAAGATTTCCTTGTTGGAATACAGCGAGTGGATCATCAGCTGCAGCAGCTGCTTGACTTCGGTCTGGAAGCCAAGGGTTTCGGTCTGGGTGGTCTCGGTCATCGATAAGGCTCCATGTGCAATGCCGCGCCAGCGCGTGCGGCCTCGCCAAGGGGTATGGCTGATTGTCGCGAAATCAAGGGGTTGGTCTGGCAGGGCTTGCAGCCCTGCACCTGCCGAGGCCGAAGCAACAGCAACAGCAACAGCGGGCATTCCGTGGGATGGCGGGGCGGTGTGGGTTGGCAGGACACGCCGTAAACCCCCAGACCGGCCCAGCCGCTGGCGGCTGTGCGTTCGGGCGC
>NZ_JAOEDV010000137.1:0-5475 GCF_029837545.1 Stenotrophomonas sp. GD04024
CCCGCCATCCCACGGAATGCACGCTGTTGCTGTTGCTGTTGCGTTTGCTCTGGCCTGTAGCGGGTGCAGGGCGCAGCCCTGCAAAGAACCCCCTACTCCTGCGGATCGCGGGTGATGTGGATATCGGTCGGGGTCGACAACGGAATATTCCGCTCCGCCAGGATCTGCAGCAGGCTGAAATACAGATCGCTGCGCGTCGCGTAGACCTGCCGCGGACTGGCCACGTAGGCGAAACTGTTCATCGTGATCTGGCCACCGGCAATGCTGTCGATGTAGACCGTCGGCGCCGGCTGCTTCAGCACGTTGGTATGCGCGGTGTACGCATCCAGCAGCGCCTGGCGCAGATTGCCGACATCGGTGCTGGGCGGCACCGCGAACTGGATCTGGATGCGGCCCTGGTTGTTGCCCATCGTCATGTTGCGCACGGTCTTGGTGACCAGCTCGGAGTTGGGCACGATCAACGTCGACTTGTCGCCCACCTGGATTTCGGTCGAGCGCAGGCTGATGCGGCGGATGTCGCCTTCCTGGTCACCCAGCTTCACCCAGTCGCCGATCTTCACCGGGCGCTCGGCCAGCAGGATCAGGCCGGACACGAAGTTCTGTGTGATCACCTGCAGGCCGAAGCCGATACCTACCGACAGCGCGCTGACCAGCAACGCCAGCTTGCTCAGCTGGAGGCCCATGGCCGACAGCGCCCAGATCACCGCGATGATGATGCCCACGTAACGGGCGACGGTACTGACCGAGTTGCGTGCGCCCAGGTCCAACTCGGTCTTGGGCAGGTAGGTGTCGGTCAGCCAGCGCTGCACCAGCTGGGTGATTGCCAGGCCGGCCAGCAGCACCAGCACCGCCAGCACGATCCGCACTGGTTCCAGCTTGGTTCCACCGACGTCGAATCCTGAGGTGAACAGCGAGGAGAAGCGCTCCACCACCGCGCCGATGTTTCCGAACGGCGCCACCAGCGCCAGCAATGCCAGCAGCACGACAATCGTGCGCAGCGCCGCCGACAGCAGCACGCCGGCCTGCTCAAGCCGCGACACGCTCAGGCCGGTGCTGAGCAGGATGGTCTGGCCGACCTTGCTGTCGGCATTGAGCATCCAGGTGCTCAGGTCATCAACGAACTTGAACAGCAGCGTCGCCGCCAGCACCACGATGCTGCCGCCGATCAGCTGTTGGTTCACGAACTTGGCGAAATTCAGATAGCCCAGCAACGTGGCGATGATGGCCGCCACCACCGCGATGTTGCCTGCCACGCGTGCCAGCACCAGCCAGCTGCTGCGCCGCACCGGCGTGCTCGCGCCCACACCTTCGGCCTGCGCTTCCAGTTTGGCTTCGGCCTCGGCGGTCTGCCGCCGATGCAGGCGTGCCAGCGTCACCAGCATGGCCATGATCAGGCCCAGGTAGGTCAGCGCGATCACACCGTCCAGCGCCACCGTGGTGACATCGCTGGTGCGCGTGGCCCGGTCGATGGCGACCAGCACCGTGCTCAGCCAGGCCAGCGCGGCCGCGCCCCAGGCGTACTTGCGCAGCTTCAGCGCAGCGGTGTCATCCAGGTTCAGCAGCCGCCACGAGGGCCGCGACGGCACCAGCAGGCAGGCACTGAGCGCAGCGATGAACGCGGCGGCGAAGGTGGCCTGCTGCACGCCGTCGGCCACGTTCTGCAGGCGCGGCGCAATCGCACCGATGGCGTTGAGCGAGGCGATGAACACCACTACCGCATAGCCGGACAGCAGCGTGCCCACCAGCAACAGCCACATGGCCAGCCCGGAACGGCGCAGGCGGCCATCGGGTGCACGGTCGGACGCAGCGAACTGCCGCCCCAGGCGGCGTAGCCACAACCGCAGCGGGAACATCATCACCAGCGCGGCCACCAGGCCCAGCAACGGCGTGCCCCAACCATTGGCGCGGATACCGGCGACGAACGCATCGCGTCCCTGCTCGGCCAACGGCGCAACCCGTGCGATATCGATCGGCAGGCGCTCGGCCACCTTGCTCCACAGCGCAGGCGACAGCGGTGAGGCGACCTTCTGCCCCAGCTCCTCGGTGCGTTGCGCGGCGCGCTGCTGGTCGATGTCGGTTGCCAGCTGCTGGGCGCGCACGGCATTGGTCTTCGCCTGCGCCACCGATGCGGCCAGTCCGTCGCGCTGCTTGTTGAGGGTGCGCCGTTGCGCCGCCAGTTCGGGCGGCTCGGTGGCGCCCTCGGCAGGCGTGCCCAGCTGCGCCAGCTGTTCGTCGAGGCGGTCCAGCTGCGGCTGCAGCGACTTCTCCAGCGCCTCGGCGTCACGTCGCGCTTTCGAAGCGTCCTCGGACAACATGGCCAATGTTTCGATGGCCGCAGCATCACCACGCTTGCGGTCGACTTCCTTCAGCTTCGCATCGATATCCGCCAGCTGCTGTTTCGGCGTGGGGTCCTCGTCCTGCGCCAGCACCGGCGCGGACAGCAGGAAGACGCTGCACAGCAGCAGGGCCAGCCACGGGCCCCGTGCACGGATCGATCGCAGGAAAGAAGACACGCCAGCCACACCGGTTCGCGCGGACCACCGCGCCTGCGCGCGACTATACGGCACCGCCGATAAAGGGCGGGTGGGCAGCCCCGGCAGCGTCGAGCGTCAGTACTTCAGGCGCAGCTCTTCCACCGTGGGCTGCTGCAGCGCGTACCAGTCCTGGAACTCTTCCTCGGTGATCTCGTCGGGCGCATACACCGCCACCGGGTGCCAGTCGTGGTCGGTCGGCAACGGCTGGCGCGGGCCGGCGCGCAGGCTGTAGCTCACGCCTTCGTAGTCGACCAGGTCATCGACCTGTGGCCACTGTTCGCGCGCGAACGCGGATTCACTCTTCAACAGGATCACCTGGTACATCGGCACCTCCACCTCGGTTGGATCAGGAAAACACGGCGCTGGCGGCAGGATACCGCCACGCCGATGACAACGCGCACTCCGCCGGGGCGACGGAACGTTCTGGACACGGCCATCGCCCCGGCTTCACCCGCCCATGGCAAGGCCATCGGCATCGTGGAGGCCCACCCCTGCCACCACCGCCGATGACCGACCACCCACCGCTGAAGACCGTCGCCGACCTCAAGCTGCCCCGCTACCTGGGCACCTGGTACGAGATCGCGCGCCTGCCGATGCGCCACGAGCCGGAAGGCTGCACCGACGTGTCGGCGCACTACACCCTGCTCGACAACGGTAACGTCGGCGTCACCAACCGCTGCCGCATGGACGGCGAGATCGAGGAGGCCAGTGGCGAGGCCTGTGCCGTCGACAACGACAGCGCGCGCCTGGAAGTGAGCTTCCTGCCCAAGGGCCTGCGCTGGCTGCCGTTCGCCAAGGGCGACTACTGGGTGATCCAGATCGCCCCGGACTACAGCGTGTCGCTGGTCGGCAGCCCGGACCGCAAGTACCTGTGGCTGCTGGCGCGCGAGCCGCGGCTGGACGCGACCGTGCAGGACCATTATCTGGCGGCGGCTCGCCTGCAGGGCTTCGATCTGTCCGAACTGATCCAGACCCCGCACACCGGCCACCCCACTGCCTGAGCTTCGCCGCGCATGGACCTGAAGAGTGGCTACCCGTGGTGGGCGGTACGCAACGGCCTGATCCACGCCTTCCCGCCGTTGCAGCAGGACCTGCGCTGCGACGTGCTGGTGGTCGGCGGCGGCATCACCGGCGCGCTGATCGCCGACGAGCTGTCCCATCACGGGCATGACGTTGCAGTGATCGAGCAGCGCGACATCGGCTGGGGCAGCACCGCCGCCAGCACCGCGCTGCTGCAGTACGAGATCGATACCCACCTGCTGGAACTGACCGAACGCTACGGGCATGACGCCGCCGCACGGGCCTACCTCGCCTGTGCCGAGGCAATCCCGGCGCTGGGCGAGGTGGCCCGCGGCCTGAAGGACGTGGACTTCCAGCGCATGGACAGCCTGTACCTGGCCAGCCGCCATCGCGACGTGCCACGCCTGATGGCCGAGGGTGCCGCGCGGCGGGGCATCGGCCTGGATGCGCGCTGGCTGGGCCCAGAGGCGCTGCGGGAACGCTTCGACGTGGACGCCGGTGGTGCGCTGCTGACCCGCCAGGCGGCACGGGTCGACCCTTACCGGCTGACCTATGCGCTGCTGCAGCGCGTGCGCCGGCGTGGCGGCCACGTGCATGACCGTACCGTGCTGCACACACTCACGCCGGGCCCGCGAGGCGTGCGTGCGCTGACCGAGGCCGGCGCCACTGTCCACGCCCGCCACGTGGTGCTGGCCATGGGCTATGCCAACCAGCGCTGGCTCGAACAGCGGGTCGCACGCAACCGCAGCAGCTACGCCTTCATCACCGATCCGATCGATGCCGACGTGCTGGGCCGGCTGCGCAACACCATGGTGTGGGAGAGCGCCCGCCCCTACCTGTACCTGCGCGCCACCGGCGACCGCCGCCTGCTGGTGGGCGGGCTGGATGATGCCATCGACATCCCCGCCCGCCGCGACCGGCGCGTAGAGCGCAAGGCCGATAAACTGATGAAACAGCTGCGGCATTGGTTCCCACGGCTGGATCCGGTGCCTGCCTTCTCCTGGGCCGGCACCTTCGCTGAAACGGCCGATGGCCTGCCGTTCTTCGGCCCGCATGCGCAGTGGGGGCCCCGGGTTCATTTCGCCATGGCCTACGGCGGCAACGGCATCACCTACTCGATGATCGGCGCGCAGCTGCTGCGGGCCCGCATCGAGCGGCGCAGGCATGCGCTGGAAGGGCTGTTCAGCTTTGAACGGTTGCCGTAGCGCCCGCCTTTTGTAGAGTCGAGCCCTGCTCGACTGCTGTCGGCATGAGCAGTCGAGCATGGCTCGACTCTACAGAGGCCGCAATCGAGCAGGCCCGGATCTACCGCAAGCGGCCGCCGACAGGCATCATTCAAGCAACCCCTGCTAGCGTCGGCCTGTACCGCCGCGTGTTGCGTGGCCACCTGTCCGCTGGAGCGCCGTCATGATCCGCCCCCTGACCCTGCTGCTGTGCCTGGCCCTGCCGGGAACCGTGCTGGCCCAGTCCGCTGCCGGCGCCACCGCGCCGCAGGCGGCCGGCCTGGACCTGACGCTGCCGCAGGCGCCGATGCGCTACCTCAATGACCCGGCCCTGCAGCAGGACCCGCCCGGCACCTACTACGGCGACAAGAGCGGCCCGCGCGTGCACGACGACGCCAGGATCGCCGACGTGACCGACGACAAGGTCAAGGTGTCCGGCAGCTTCACCACCGGCATCGGCTATTCCAAGAACGGCGGCAACAGCCACTACAACGCCGCCATGCTGAACCTCAGCAAGAACTACACCACCGATGAAGGCAAGACCCACGGGGTCAACGTCAACATCCACGTGAGCGAAGGCAAGGGCCCGGGCTTCTTCGGCCCGTATGGCGGCTACTACGGCCGCGGCCCGGGCTGGGATTACCCGCCGCCGTACGGCTGGTAACGCCGACCCTCTAGAGCCGAGCCCATGCTCGGCT
>NZ_JAOEDV010000138.1:0-5397 GCF_029837545.1 Stenotrophomonas sp. GD04024
TCCTCATCCGGCATGCCGGGGAAGCCGCTGTGCCAGACCTGAACCCCCTCATAGCTGCTCAGCAGGGCATCGCCGTTGTACAGCTCGTCCACGCGGGCCACGTTGAGCCCCGGCGTCAGCACAAGCGACAGGTACTGCTCGTCACCCTCATAGTTCATGTACGGCTTGCTGGCCACGTCCGGCGCGATGCGCACCGTACCGAGCACGAACGACAGCGGCTCATAGGCACGCATCCGATTGCGGGGCGCCGAAATGGAGAAGAGTGTGTCGGCCGGAGCCGAGGCGGCAGCGCTGGGCAGCTTGGGACCGAGAACCTTGTTGATCAGCAGGCTGCCGGCAGCGTAGACAGCCGCGCGCGCAAGCGTCGTACCCAACACCGTGGAGGTGCCGATGCTGAAACCTGCAATGGCTGCACCGCCCAACGTGAAGTAAGCCAGTGCGACCTGGGCCACCAGCCGGATCGCGCTCTTACCGACCACGCCCCGGATCTCGATCACCTGGCCATGCTTCGGGTAAACGTTGCTCCACAGATGCCGCTCAACCGACCGGCCACCGATAGTTACGAGCCACGCCTGCCCGTCCAGACCTTCCACATGGCGCTCAAGGAAGGCATACAGGCTCTCACCCGGGCGCAGGTCGGCCTGCAGGTTGCGCTGTCCGTCCAGCATCACCGGATGCGGGGTGATGATCAGACGGCCGGCATCGGTAGGCGTGTGCATCAGGCCCATGCGTAGTAACCCTCGATTCGCAGCCCGAAGTCGGGCAGATCGCGCACGCGGTGCAGCACGCTGCAGCCGTTGCGCTCGTTGCTGTGAAGAACCCAGCCCTCATGGGCCAGGAAAAAGAAAACCCCGGCATGGCCGGGGTTTCGGTGTCCCTGATCGATCATCAGGACGAGGTCGCCGTCTTCAGGTGGTCCGTCTCGGCGGTGGGCATAGGGCCGCGACAATGCCCCCAGCTCAGCCGCGCCCTGCAGCCCGCGTGGGCGGCGCCCCGGCAGCGTGATCGCCCGCTCGAACAGCTGCAGCTGTACCAGCACCACCAGGTCGGCGCAGTCGAAGCCGTCTTCGTCGTAGGGAATGCCCACGAACTTCTCCACCTCGGCCAGGCGCATCAGAAGATCCCCGGCAGAGTGAAGGGGTTGGCGCGCAGCGTGACCGCCTGCTGGCGCATCAGGAAGTCCACACCCAGCTGCGCCGAGGCCGTGCGGGTGTTCACCACGACTTGCGTCATCGGCAGGTCGTAGCTGGCCTCGATCACGTTAGGGTCAGCCCGGTCGGTGATCATCAGCCGCGCGGTAACCAGCTCCCCGGGCTGCAGCCGCTCCAGGTCCTCAGTGATCGAACGGCCCACGTTGTCCAGCACCAGCTGCGCCCGCGGCGCCTGCCCGCCCACGTCGTCAGGCAGCTTGAAGCCGAACGGGCATCCCGTATACACGTTGCCCTGGCTCACCCAGTCGCCCGTGTCGTTGACGATGCGCAGCACCTCCACGAACGACGGGGCGCTCAGCTCCAGTAGCAGCAGAATGCCCGTGGTGTCGTCAGTGCGCTGCCGGCGCTCGGTGAACGTACTCATCGCAGGTACTCCAGCACCAGGTCGCGTTTGGCGAATCGAAACAGCGTGTTGAGCGGCTGCAGCTTGCCGATCTTGCCCCCTTGAAAGCGGGCACGAATGATCTGGCCCGTGCGGGGGTGCTCAATGTTGAACCAGCCGATTCGCTTGAGGTTGTCGAAGTACCAGGCCTCGAAGTCGGCCACCGCCTGCGCCGAGCGGAACTGCACCGACGCCTCGATGGTCTGCATGACGTGGGTGTTCAGCAGGCGCTGCCGCGGCACGCCGCGTTCCATCTCGGTGCGCTCGACCGCGGGGTCGAACTCCTCACCGTAGTCCGCAAAGCGGATCTCGGCATAGCTGGGGAAGGTCTCCATGTACTCCTCGCTTCGAACAATCAATCTCATAAAGGCCGACGCGGAAATCCCACGCCGGCCCACTCAGCCCAATACGTCCTGCCACCCATAACGGGCTTGGCCGACCCTGCCCCACGAACCACCATCGAGCTCCTCGTTGCCAATCTGGACGATCAGCTTCCTGATCTCCGATCCATCCGGCAGCGTCTGCGATTCCTCGCGCTGTCGAACCTTGCTTCCGCTGTAGTTGTGGATCTCAACGAACGGTCCGCCTTGGCCACCCTGCCGGCCGCTGAGCGCGACGCGTGCGGGAACCTGCCCACCGATACCGCCGGCGTCGTAACCTCGCCTCAGCGCCGCGCGTAGAGCGTGGAATGCCGATGGGCCCCCCAGTGCCCGCATGTCGTCCTGGTTGAGCACGCCCTCGCCCTTGTGGACGAGTCCGGCCGGCTCCAGTCGCCCGCCGTAACCGGTGAAGCCACCACCGTCGAACCCGGGGATCTGGATCCGCTCCCGCTGCACCGCCCCCACCGGCCCGGCAAACGCGTTGAATCCGGCGCTGAACAGCGCTGATGTGGCTTGCTTGGCTGCGATACGAGCCAGGTCCGCAATGATCGAGTTGGCCAGCTGGCTGAAACTCAGCTTGCCGGTCATGGCGAAGGTGACCAGCGCATCCTCCATTCCCTGGAATGCGTTGGTGAACGCCTGATTGCCCAGCTCTGCTGCATTGGCCGCCTGGGAACGATAGTCCTCGAAGGCACGGTAGGCACCCAACGACCAATTGGTGATCGAACTCTGACGATCCGCCTGGTACTGCGCCTCCCGCTGCAATGCCTCCTTGTGGTACTTGTCCAGCTCGGCCAGCTGTCGCGCGTATTGCTTGCTGGTGTAGCCATTGCCGTTGTTGGCGACGGCGTTGCGGTCGTTGAGGGCGGACAGGCGGCGGTCGTAGTCCTCCTTGAGCTGCAGCTGGCGGCGCATCCGCTCCATCTGCTCGCTGCCCGTGCCGATGCCGGCCAGGTCGATGGCGTTGCCCTGGCGCTGGGTGGCGGCGGCCTCGCCCAGTTCCTTCTGCAGGGCAAGCACGTCCTTGGCCGCCTTCTTCGCCGATTCCTGCGCCGCCAGAGCCTTACCCTGAGCAACCGCCTCGTCAAGCAGCGCCTTGACGCGCTTCTGCTCCTCCTCGCTCAGCTTGCTCTTGGCGGAGGCCATTTCATTGGTGATGACGACCTGCAGCTTCTGCGCCACCGTCATGTCGTCGGTCAGGCCCATCTGCTCCTTATCCAGAGCGATCTGCCGCTTGATCCGATCCATGATCGAGGCGTATTGGTTTTCCTGCGCCTTGTCAGCGGCAGTGCCGGCGCGCGTCGCCGCGGTGCTGGCCTTCTGCTCCTCCTTCCACGCCTTCTCCGCTTCTGCCTTCTTCATCGACAGGCGGATGTACTCGGCGCCGGTACGGATCTTCTCCTGCACGTCCGGGTCGGCTCGGTTGCTGAAATCCACGCCGCTCTTGGCCTCGGCACGCATCCAATCGCGCACATCCAGAGTGGCCACCTCGCGCGCGCTCTTGCCGATGCGCTCAATCTGGCCGGGCAGCGTGGAGATCGCTTCGCGGATTTTCTGGCTTGCGGTGCTGGCGGCATTGCCCATGCCGGTAAGGGCATTGGCATGGTCGCGGGCAGCAGCGGCACCGGTCGCCTGTTTGCCCGTAAACTGGTCCAGCAGCCCGCCCTGGCGCTGGTACTCGACTGCCAGGCTCGCAGCAGTGGCAGTCTGCTGGGTCAGGTCTCCGGACACCTGTTTGGCAGCCGGGGAACCGGCAATCATGGCCTTCCATGACTGCTCCAGGCTTGCCGAGAATTCATCGGCGGTGATCTTGCCGGCCTGCAGCTGCTGCCGCAACGCGGTCGTGGATCCGATGAAGGATGAAGCCTTGTCAGCCGTGGCGAAGTTGGTGGCCGCGGCATTCATCGTCTGGATAGCATCGGCGATGCCGTCATAGTTCGACTTCATCTCCTTCTGCAGTCGCAGGATCTCGCCGGCCTGCTGCTGGCGGTTCAGCTCTCGAAACTTGTTGATCGCATCGGCAGCAGTGCCATTGAACTCGACCAGCGCGCGCTCGGCGTGGTTCGTGTTGTCCCTGAAAGCCAGCCAGCTGGCCGCCGTGGTGCCAACCATGAAGGCCAGGCCGAGCGGTCCCCCGAAGAAGCTGAGCGCGCTCTTGGCAGCCAGCCCCATGCTACTGGCCGTCGCTGCGACGCCTTGTTGAGCCACCGTGAGCCCATCCAGCGCTACCTTGAGCTGCCTGGCTGCGATGGCGCGGTTTGCATCGGCGGCGATGCTCCCGCCGTAGGCCGCTGCCCTTCGAACCTCCATCTCGGCAGAAACGAGGTCGGCGCGAGCCTTTCTCACCTGGGCAGCGGCTGCGGTTTCGGCCGCCATCGCTTGCTCCAGCATCGCCTGCCGGGTTGCTTTGAGGCCTCGGACCCATTCGGCAGCTTGGCCGCCCAGCTTCACCGCCGTAAACGATCCCAGCAGGCCAATGGCCACCGGGAGAATGGTGTTCATGTTCTCGAGCACCGCCGTGGTTCCGCGGAGGCCCGCCGCTACTGTCTCTGAGAATGCCCCCTCGCCCAGCTCGTTCTTCATGTCCCGCCAGGCGTTCCCGACACGGTTCGCCTCGGCCTGGATCGACTTCGAAGCGTCCTGCCAGCCGGTGGACATTTCGTTGAGTGCCTGGATCATGGCCGGGGTGAACTTTTTGGCGTCCAGCAGGCCCCCCTGCAGCAGCTGGTCAAACGATTTGCCGGCCAGGTCGGTGCCCTCGATCATCTTGAGCACTGCCTGCTGGAAGCGCGGGACGACGCCTGGTAGCGCTTCACCCAACTGCTGCCGCAACTCCTCGGCCTGGAATTTGCCCTTGCCGAACGACTGCGAAAGCGCGGTGATCGCACGCGACACCTGGTCAGTGGACAGGTGCATGGCGGTCGCCGAGCGTGACAGGCCGATGAAAAGCTCCCGCTGGGTGGACATGGCGACGCCGTTAGGCGTGGCCGAGGCGGTCAGCTGAGTGAACCCGTCAGCAGCCGTCTTGAGGTCGAGGCCGAGGTCCTTAGCCGTCGCCGCGACGAACGCATAGGCGTCTTGGGCGACCGCCGTCGAGCCGGTGGCACCGCGCAGGGCGTTCTGCATCGCCTCGAACTCCTTCCGGGCCTCCACCAGCGAGCCGATGCCCGCGCGGATCGACTGGAAGCCCACGAAGGCCACCGCCGCCCGGTTGAGGTTGGCGATAGACGTGGCGGTCTGCGCGGCCTCCTTGCGGATCTGGCCAAGATTCTGATTTGCCACCCTGGCGGCGTCGACCATGCCCGCACGGTAGGCAGCGGTATTTGCCCGCAGCTGAACATCGATTGTCGCGGCAGTGGAGGCCATTGGTATCCCCAAAAGAAAAGCCCGCCAAGGGCGGGCTACGGGTTGAAACAAGATGATT
>NZ_JAOEDV010000139.1:0-4998 GCF_029837545.1 Stenotrophomonas sp. GD04024
CACCCTCGCTGCGGTCGAGACCGAAACCGCGCCCCTGCAGCTGCTGCACCTCGATGAGCGCCTGGCGGTGGTCAACAAGCCTGCCGGGCTGATGGTCCACGACAGCAAGCTGGCCCGTGGCGAAGACGACTTCCTGGCCGACCGCCTGCGCGAGCAGCTGGGCCGCCAGATCTTCCTCGTCCATCGCCTGGACCGGGCAACCAGTGGCTGCCTGCTGCTGGCCTTCGACCGCGATACCGCCAGCGCGCTGGGCAAGGCGCTGATGGGCGGCGAAGTGCTGAAGGACTACCTGACCGTGTGCCGGGGCTGGCCGGCCGAACTCGCCTGGCAGGTTGACCATGATCTGGACGGCGGCCCGGGCAAGCCGGTGAAGAAGCCGGCGATCACCGACTTCCAGCGCCTGGCGACCGGCGAGCTGTCGGTGCCGATCGGCGAGTTCAGCAGTTCGCGTTATGCGCTGCTGCGCTGCCAGCCACAGACCGGGCGCTTCCGGCAGATCCGCCGCCACCTCAAGCACCTGTCGCACCACATGATCGGCGACACCAGCCACGGTGATGGCCGCCACAACCGCATCTTCCGCATGCAGGGCGTGCACCGCATGCTGCTGCACGCCGAGCGCCTGCGGTTCCCGCATCCCGACGGTGGCGTGGTGGATGTACGCGCGCCGCTGGACTCTGGATTCCAGAAGGCGCTGGACCTGTTCGGCTGGCAGGTGGATATCGCTTGACGGTCGTGCCGGCCGCTGGCCGGCAGCTACGCGATTCCAGATGTACCGGGGGAGCCGGCCAGCGGCCGGCAGTACCTCACTTCTTTTCCGGCTCGTTGACGATCGCTTCCAGGTCCTTCTGCAGGTCCGCGAACAGCGGCTGCATGCGCGCCTGGATGGCCACCATCACGTTCTGCATCAGCGCCGGGGTCTTGTCCAGCAGGCTCTGGCCGGCCGCACTCTCGTAGAACTCGGCCATCGCCAGCACGTCTTCCTTGCTGAAGGTCTTCTTGTACAGGTCCACGTACATCGGCCGCAGCTGCTGCCATGACAGGGCCTGGCGCAGGGTCTGGCTGGTCCGTGCCTGGATCCGCTTCAGCTGCTCCTGCTGCTGGGCGTTGAGCTGGCGCTGCGCGGCCACCTGCTGGAACTGCTGCTGCTGCATCGCTTCGATCTGCGGCAGCATGGTGTCGATCATGCTCTGCGCGCGCGAGGCCGAGAGCAGGCGGTTGATGTCGCCATCGGTCGGCGGCGCGGCCAGGGCCGGCACACTGGCCACGGCCAGCGCCAGCAGCAGGGCGGCGCGGCGCAGCAGGGACGGCAGGGCGGGTGCGGTGCGGGTCATGCGGGCTTCCTGCGGTACATGGGACGGCCAGCATACCCGCAGCCAAGGCGAAGGCGGCGTGTTCGGTACCTGATCGGCGGCATACGGTGCGCGATGCCGCACTGCGGGGCGTGCCTGCCGCTACAATGCGCGGATGGGCAGTGGACCGGTCACCATCAGCGCGCAGCTTGAAATCCCCGACGGCGAGATCGTCGAGCGGTTCGTGCGTGCCAGTGGCGCCGGCGGGCAGAACGTCAACAAGGTCTCCACTGCGGTGGAACTGCGTTTCGACGTGGCCAACTCGCCCTCGTTGCCCGAGCCGTTGCGCACGCGCCTGCTGGCGCGGCGTGACCGGCGCATGACCGGCGAAGGCGTGCTGGTCATCGATGCGCAACGGTTCCGGACCCAGGATCGCAATCGCGAGGATGCGCGCGATCGGCTGGCGGCCTTCATCCAGGCCGGGCTGAGCGTGCCCAAACCGCGCAAGGCCACCAAGCCGACCCTCGGGTCGAAACTGCGTCGTCTGGACGCCAAACGCGGGCGCGCGCAGATCAAGCGCGGGCGCTCATCACGTGACTGGGAGTGATTGCTTGAACAACCCGACTCCGTTGCTGCCGGCCGTGCCGCCGCAGATGCCGCAGGTCAAACCCAACGCCTTCCTGCGCTGGCTGGCGCGCTGCACCCTGCGCATGGGCGGCTGGAAGGTGACCGGCACCCTGCCCGACATCCCCCGGCTGGTGTTCATCATCGCGCCGCATTCGTCCAACTGGGACGGGCTGTGGGGCATGGCGGCCAAGATCGCGCTGGGCATGAAAGTGAAGGTGCTGGGCAAGGCATCGCTGTTCTGGTGGCCGCTGGGCCCGCTGCTGCACAAGCTGGGGGTGATCCCGCTCGATCGCAGCTCGCCGCAGGGCACCGTTGGCCAGGCGGTGGACCTGCTGCGCAACAACGAGAAGATGTGGTTCGCGATCACCCCCGAGGGCACCCGCAAGGCGGTGAAGGACTGGAAGGCCGGTTTCCTGAAGATCGCGCGGATGGCCGACGTGCCGATCCTGGCCGCGTACTTCCACTACCCGGAAAAGACCATCGGCATCGGGCCGTTGTTTACGCCCAGCGGTGATGACGCCGCCGACATGGCCGCCATCCGCGAGTTCTACCGGCCCTGGATCGGCAAGACCCGCGGCACGGTCTGAGCCGGCCGGCAGGCCCCGCACAGACGCCACGTCCGGCACATGCCGGGCGAGCGCGACAGGAGTAGGGTGGAGGGCTGGTATTCCATACCGTCTGCCCAAGGAGCGTTTTACATGTCGCGTACCGTAGTCCTGGCCGCCGCCATCAGCCTGGCGCTGGCGGCCTGTTCCGGCAAGGAGTCCACCCCCGTGTCCGAAGCCCAGAAGACCCCGGCCCAGCAGCCGGCCGAAGCCTCCACCAACCCGCTGCTGAGCGCCAGCACGCTGCCGTTCCAGGCGCCGCAGTTCGACAAGATCAAGGACAGCGACTACCTGCCGGCCTTCGAGGAAGGCATGCGCCAGCACCTGGCCGAGGTGCGCAAGATCGCCGACAGCAGCGAACCGGCCACCTTCGACAACACCATCGTGGCGATGGAGCGCAGCGGCGAGACCCTGACCCGCGTGTCGCGCATCTTCTTCGGCCTGGTCCAGGCCGATACCAACGACGCGCGCCAGAAGATCCAGGAAGAAGTGGCGCCGAAGCTGGCCGCGCACCAGGACGAGATCAACCTCGATCCGAAGCTGTTCGCGCGCGTGAAGTCGATCTATGACCAGCGCGACACGCTGGAGCTGGACCCGGTGCAGAAGCGCCTGGTCGAGCACTACTACGACGGCCTGGTACGTGCCGGTGCGCAGCTGTCCGACGCCGACAAGGCATCGCTGCGCAAGCTCAACGTGGAAGAGACCACGCTCTCCACCCAGTTCCACACCCGCCTGGTGGCCGCCACCGCCGCTGCCGCCGTTGTCGTCGACGACAAGGCCAAGCTGGCCGGCCTCGACGAGGATGCGATCAACAACGCGGCCGCCGCCGCCAAGGATCGCAAGCTGGACGGCAAGTTCGTGCTGCCGCTGCAGAACACCACCCAGCAGCCGGTGCTCGGCTCGCTCAGCGACCGCGACCAGCGCGCGGCCGTGCTGAAGGCTTCGGAAACCCGCGCCGAGCGTGGCGATGCCAACGACACCCGGCAGACCGTGCAGCGCCTGGCCCAGCTGCGTGCGCAGAAGGCCAAGCTGCTCGGCTTTGATACCTTCGCCGACTACCAGCTGGGCGACCAGATGGCCAAGACTCCGGCCGCCGCGCTGAAGCTGCTGACCGACACCGTGCCGGCCGCCACCGCCAAGGCCCGCGCCGAAGCCGGCGAGATCCAGAAGGTGATCGACGCGCAGAAGGGCGGCTTCCAGGTCGCTGCCTCGGACTGGGACTTCTACGCCGAGCAGGTGCGCAAGGCCAAGTACGATCTGGACGAGTCGCAGATCAAGCCGTACTTCGAACTGGACAACGTGCTGCAGAACGGCGTCTTCTACGCCGCCACCCAGCTGTACGGCATCACCTTCAAGCCACGTACCGACATTCCGACGTACAACCCGGACATGAAGGTGTACGAAGTGTTCGACAAGGACGGCACCTCGCTGGCCCTGTTCTACACCGACTACTTCAAGCGTGACAGCAAGTCCGGCGGCGCCTGGATGGACGTGTTCGTCGAACAGGACGGCCTGACCGGTGCCAAGCCGGTGGTCTACAACGTCTGCAACTTCACCAAGCCGGCCGCCGGCCAGCCTGCGCTGATCAGCTTCGACGACGTCACCACCATGTTCCATGAGTTCGGCCATGCACTGCACGGCATGTTCTCGAACGTGAAGTACCCGTCGATCGCCGGCACCGCCACCTCGCGTGACTTCGTCGAGTTCCCGTCGCAGTTCAACGAGCACTGGGCGCTGGACCCGAAGGTGTTCGCCAACTACGCCAAGCACTACAAGACCGGCGAGGCGATGCCGCAGGAACTGGTCGACAAGATCCTCAAGGCACGCAGCTTCAACCAGGGCTATGCGACCACCGAGTACCTGTCGGCCGCGCTGCTGGACCTGGCCTGGCACACGCAGAAGGCCGACGCGCCGCTGCAGGATGTGGGCGCCTTTGAAGCCAGCGCGCTGAAGAAGTTCAAGGTCGACCTGCCGCAGGTGCCGCCGCGTTACCGCACCACCTACTTCGACCACATCTGGGGCGGTGGCTACTCGGCCGGCTACTACGCCTACTTCTGGGCCGAAGTGCTCGACCACGACGCCTACCAGTGGTTCACCGAGCACGGTGGCCTGACCGCCGCCAACGGCCAGGAGTTCCGCGACAAGATCCTCTCGCGTGGCAACAGCGTGGAGCTGTCGACCCTGTACCGCGATTTCCGCGGCAAGGACCCGTCGGTGGAGCCGCTGCTGAAGTTCCGCGGCCTGAAGTAAGTAAGAAAGCGAGAACGGCGGGGGCAGCCCCGCCGTTTTTCTTTTGCGTCGATGTCATCGATGAATTCTGCAGTTACCGCTCATCCACGCATGGCGTGGATCTACTGCAGATCGCAGGAATATGTCGAAGGTGGGGTGGGTCCGGTTGCGGGGGTATCCGCGCCATGGATGGCGCGGCTAAGCCTCCATGGACGGATTCACGGCGTCCCCCGCAAGCGGACCCACCC